>DUZB01000155.1 GCA_013349725.1 Deltaproteobacteria bacterium
GTCATAAAGGAAGCCATCAGAAGGGCTGGAATCAAAAACGAGGATGTGGATGAAGTCATCATGGGCAACGTCTTGCCCCATGGCCTGGGCCAGAACCCGGCCAGACAATCTATGGTGAGGGCCGGCCTACCCTGGGACGTGGGAGCCGTCACCATCAACAAGGTCTGCGGTTCCGGGCTCAAAGCGGTCATGCTGGCCGCCCAGGCCATTTCGTGCAACGATGCGGATGTCATTATCGCCGGAGGCCAGGAAAATATGAATCTCTGCCCTTACATGCTTCCAAAAGCACGGACAGGGTACCGCATGAACAACAACAAGATGGTCGATGGAATGGTCCATGACGGCTTGTGGGACCATGTGAACGATTTCCATATGGGGATCAGCGCGGAACTGACCGCGGAGAAATACAAAATCAGCAGGGAAGACTCGGATCTTTTTGCCATGAATTCCTATGAAAAGACCTGGAAGGCTTATGAAGGGGGAAAATTCAAGGAAGAGATCGTACCCGTTGAGATTCCCGCCCGAAAGGGCGACCCTGTTATTTTCGACAAGGATGAAATTCCTTTCAGGGGTGGAAAAACCACTCTCGAAGCACTGGGAAAACTACGTCCCGCCTTCAAGAAGGATGGAATCGTGACGGCTGGGAATGCTTCAAAGATAAGCGATGGAGCATCCGCGCTGGTGCTCATGTCAAGGGAAAGGGCCCGGGAACTTGGTTGTACACCCCTGGTGCGTGTGGGAGCTCAGGGGGCATCGGGCATTGATATGAAATACGTCCTCGTGGCGCCGATCTATTCCATCCCCAAGGTATTGGCCAAAGATGGGCTGAGCCTATCGGATGTGGATCTCCATGAGATCAATGAAGCATTCAGCACCTCTTCCGTGGCCATCAACCGGGAACTGGGAATTGATCCTCAAAAAGTAAACGTACACGGGGGTTCGGTGGCCATCGGACATCCCATCGGCGCGAGCGGCGCCAGGGTACTGACCACTCTCATCCATGCCATGAAGGACAGGGGCGCCGAAGTAGGACAGGCCTCTTTGTGCCTGGGCGGCGGTGAAGCGGTGACGCTGGTTGTTTATAATGAGAGATAGTCATTCAGAAATTCATCAAATATGAAGGAGAAATAATCATGCAGGATGCAGTCATTGTTTCATGTATAAGAACACCCGTCGGTTCCTTTGGCGGGACCCTGAAAGCAACGCCCGTAGTTCAACTTGGCGCCATTGTGCTGAAAGAGGCCTTGAAAAAAGCAGGATTGAAGCCGGTTGTTTCTGAGGAACTCGCTTCTTTCGACCCGGACCCCCTGAAAGGCGCGGGGATGATCGCTCTTGAAAAAGAGGCCTATGATTACGATGACGCCCTGCAGGCAGTCCAGGTGGATGAGGTTATCATGGGGAATGTTGTCGGCGCCGGCCAGGGACAGAATGTGGCGCGGCAGGCCATGATAAAGGCCGGCATTTCAAAGGAAACCAGCGCCTTTACCATTAACAAGGTCTGTGCCTCGGGAATGAAAGCCGTTGCCCTGGCCGCTCAGGCTGTCGCAACCGGCGCAGCGGATGTGATGCTGGCGGGCGGCATGGAAAACATGAGCATGATCCCCTACACCCTGCCCGCGGCCCGGTGGGGAGCGAGAATGAACAACACGGACCTGGTAGACCTGATGGTCTTTGACGGCCTTTTTGAAATATTTTATGGCTATCACATGGGTATTACCGCTGAAAACATCGCTGAAAAATATCAGATCTCCAGGAAAGAACAGGATGAACTGGGCGCCCTCAGCCACCAGAGAGCCAGAAAGGCCATTGCCGATGGCATTTTCAAAGAGGAAATCGCACCGGTAATCATTCCCCAGCGAAAAAAAGACCCCCTGGTTTTCGATACGGATGAACGTCCCATGGACACCACCGCGGAAAAGATGGGAAAACTCAGCCCGGCCTTCAAGAAGGACGGTACGGTGACCGCCGGAAATGCATCAGGAATAAACGATGCCGCGGCAGCGCTTCTCATCATGTCCGGAAACAGGGCAAAAGAACTGGGATTAAAACCTCTTGTGCGGATCAGAGCTTTCTCTTCGGCAGGAATCGACCCTGCGTACATGGGGCTTGGACCCATTCCTGCAGTGAGAAAAATCCTGGCGAAGGAAAATCTGTCCATTGACGATTTCGGCTCCATCGAGCTGAACGAGGCCTTCGCAGCCCAGGCCATTGCCTGCGCAAGGGAGCTCCATTGCGATATGGAAAAGACCAATATCCACGGGAGTGGTATATCGATCGGTCATCCCATCGGATGCTCAGGCGCCCGCATCCTCGTGACGCTTGTGGGCGAAATGAAAAGAAAAGGGCTCGACCTGGGTCTGGCTTCCCTTTGTATCGGAGGCGGTCAGGGCATGGCCATGGTTCTGGAAAACATCGGATAAGGTATACATTTTGAATGATCTCGCGCAAAGGCGCAAAACATTTCATTCATAATTCATCATTCATCATTCTTCATTCCTAAAAGCGGGGGAAAACAATGGCGTACGAGAATATTATTTTTGAGGTGGATGGAAACATAGCGATCATCAAATTCAATCGGCCAAAGGCCCTCAACGCAATCAACCCGGGCGTGGTCGAGGATATGGAAAACGCCTTGGAGGAGATTGAAGCGAATCCTGCCGTAAAAGTCCTGATTCTGACGGGCGAAGGCGACAAAGCATTTGTGGCTGGAGCGGATATCTCTCATATGGTGGGGNTTTCACCTCTTCAGGGACGGAGTTTCTCTAGCCGGGGGCAGGAACTGCTCCTGCGGCTCGAAAGTCTCCCCATCCCGGTTATCGCCTGTGTGAACGGGTTTGCCCTGGGCGGCGGCACGGAAATAGCCATGGCGTGCGATTTCATCTATGCCTCTGAGAATGCAAAATTCGGCCAGCCCGAAATCACCCTCGGAATCATTCCAGGATACGGTGGGACCCAGCGTCTTTCCCGTCTCGTTGGAAAGGCCATGGCCAAGGAATTGTGTATGACAGGGGTCATCATCAGCGCCCGGGAGGCCAAAGAAATCGGTCTGGTAAACAAGGTATTTCCCCATGAGGATTTATGGAAAGAAACCATGAAGACGGCAGGAATCATGGCTTCCAAGGGAAAGGTATCCATGAGAGCAATCAAACAATGCATTGAAAGGGGCGTCGACCAGGACCTTAGGACGGGATGTTGCATGGAAACCGACGCATTTGCCGTCTGCATGTCCAGCCCCGACAGCAAAGAGGGGATGACTGCCTTTCTGGAAAAGAGAAAACCTGCATTCAAAGGGGAGCTGAGCTGAAATGGATTTTGCATTGACAGAAGAACAGAGCATGGTGAAGGACATGGCGGCAAAGTTTGCCGAGGCCGAAATCAAACCAAAGGCAGCACACCTGGATGAAAAGCATGAGCATCCGGCCGATATTGTCCGGCAATTGGGTGAGCTCAAGATGCTTGGCATTGCCGTGCCTGAAGAATTCGGAGGGGGGGGCATGGATTATGTGAGCTATGTCCTCGCGCTGATCGAAATATCAAAGGCATGTGCCTCAACCGGGGTGATCATGTCGGTCAATAATTCTTTGTACTGTTATCCGGTCTATGCATACGGGACCCAGGATCAGAAGAAAAAATACCTGTATCCCTGCGCCTCCGGAGAGAAACTTGGATGTTACGGCCTTACAGAGGCAGGAGCCGGCTCTGACCCTTCGGGACTGAGAACCACCGCGATAAAGGATGGCGATGAGTGGATCATAAACGGAGAAAAAAAATTCATTACCAACGGGAACGTAGCCTCCTATGCCGTCATTGCCGCAGTCACGGAAAAAGGCAAAGGGTATAAGGGAATCAGTTCGTTTGTGTTGGACCTGGAGAATACCGAGGGTTTTAAAGTGGGGCGTGTGGAAGAAAAGTTGGGCATCCTGGCATCGGGCACATCCGAGCTGATTTTCGAAGACGCCCGTGTCCCCGCCGATAGTCTCTTAGGGAAAGAAGGAGAAGGGTTCAAACAGATGCTCAGTACCCTGGATGGGGGAAGAATCGGTATTGCATCCCAGGCCATAGGCATCGGGAGGGCCGTTCTGGAAGATGCCCTTACCTATGCGAAAACCCGTGAGCAGTTCGGAAAACCGATCACCTCTTTTCAGGCCATTCAGTGGAAACTGGCCGATATGGCCACGGAAATTGACGCTGCGGAACTCCTCACCCTACGGGCGGCCTGGTTGGAAGATCACAAGAAACCCTATGAAAAGGAAGCAGCCATGGCCAAAATGTTTGCATCAGATGCAGCCATGCGGGCATCCATTGAAGGGGTACAGATCCTTGGGGGATACGGCTACTGTAAGGAATATCCCATGGAACGTCACATGAGAGATGCCAAGATCTGCCAGATCTACGAAGGAACCAACGAGATCATGAGGCTGGTCATCGCCAGGAATCTTATCAAAGGTTAAACATTTTGGATTCATCGCAAATTTATGTGATACTCATATTTAATCTCAAATAGAACTTGCTTAGACACCAGGTGTCAGGTGTCAGGTGTCAGGGAAAAACCCTGATGATACTCACAATTTTAACGGTACTATCATGTATTTATGCTTTCCATAATCTCAAACCCGGAATAATAGACGCTGAATACTGACACCTGAAACCTGACACCTTTGTTCGTAGAAAACAAATTCTTCACGCTAATCCGCGAAGAACCACATTTTAGAAAGGGGGACAAACATGCCCTTGACTTTTGACCCGAAGATATTTGACGACATTGAACNGGAACGCGCCAGATGGCAGGGAGAGCTGGAGAAGGTCTTTTCGAAAAAACCGGAAAGGCTGGGNAAATTTTCCACGGTTTCCGACAGCGAGATCAAAGCAATCTACACCCCTGAGGATATCAGGACCCAGGACTTCGGAAAAGATATCGGTTTTCCCGGGGAGGCCCCTTTTACCCGGGGCGTTCAGCCGTCCATGTATCGAGGGCGATTGTGGACCATGCGCATGTTTGCGGGACTGGGAAGCGCCAAAGATACCAACCGGCGTTTCCACCACCTGGTAAAGGCAGGACAGACGGGACTTTCCACGGCTTTCGACATGCCCACCCTTATGGGCTACGACTCGGATGCACCCAAGGCCAGAGGGGAATGCGGCAAATGTGGCGTCGCCATTGACACGCTCAAGGATATGGAGGACCTCTTTGAAGGTCTTCCCATCGACCAGATAACCACTTCCATGACCATCAATCCGCCGGCATCCGTGCTCTGGGCCATGTACATCGCCATGGCGGAAAAGAGGGGAATAGACAGAAAAGTCATCGGCGGAACGATTCAGAATGACATGCTGAAGGAATTCGTCGCCCAGAAGACTTTCATGTGTCCCCCTGAACCATCCGTACGAATCGTTACGGACACGGTTGAATTCGGAACCAGGGAAGTTCCCAGGTGGAACACGATCAGCATCAGCGGATATCATATCCGTGAAGCGGGCTCTACTGCCGTACAGGAGCTGGCTTTCACACTGGCGGACGGCATCGCCTACACGGAGAAGGCCCTTGAACGGGGACTCCATGTGGATGATTTTGCTCCGCGCTTTTCCTTTTTCTTTAATTCGCACCTTGATTTTTTTGAAGAAATCGCCAAGTTCCGTGCTGCCCGACGGATGTGGGCCAGGATCATGAAAGAACGCTTCAAAGCCAAAGATCCCAGATCCTGGTGGTTGCGGTTTCATACCCAGACGGCAGGATGCAGCCTCACAGCTCAGCAACCTTACAACAACGTGGTCAGGACGGCTCTCCAGGCCCTGGCGGCGGTCATGGGAGGAACCCAGTCGCTGCATACCAATTCCCTTGACGAAGTGCTGGCCATCCCAACCGAAGAGGCGGCAACCATTGCCTTAAGAACGCAGCAGATTATTGCTGAAGAGTCGGGAGTCACCAACACCATTGATCCCCTTGGCGGGTCCTACTTCGTGGAAGCCTTTACCAATCGCATTGAAGAAGAAGCCTTTGCAATTATACAAAAAATTGACGACATGGGCGGCATGCTTTCCGCCATTGAAAAGAATTATCCACAGCTGGAAATCGCCGACGCAGCCTACCATTATCAGAAACAGATAGACAACCGGGAAAAGACCGTGGTGGGCGTAAACAAATATGTTCTGGAGGATGAAGAAATACCGGTGGAAGTCCTGGAGATCGATGAGGAACTGGAGAAAATCCAGATAGAGAAAACCAGGAGGGTCAAGGAGCAGAGGAACAGTGGAAAAGTAGCGAGATGCCTTGAAAGGGTGACTGAAGCCTGCGCCGGGGAAGAAAATGTGATGGAAGGCCTGATAGACGCGGCAAAAGAGTACGCCACCGTGCAGGAATTGTGCGATGTATACAGGAAGGTTTTCGGAGAGTACCGGGATCCGGGAATCTATTGATTGAGAAGGGGTTATTATGGCACAGCAGAGAAGATTGAGAGTGATGGTAGCGAAACCTGGTCTGGATGGACACGACCGCGGCGCCAGGATTATTGCAAGGGCCTATCGTGACGCGGGGTTTGAGGTGGTGTATACCGGCCTTCATCAAACACCGGAAGAAATTGTGGAGGCAGCCATTCAGGAAGACGTGGACATGATCGGCATGTCGAGCCTGGCAGGCGCCCATAAGTACCTTTTCAAGACCGTCGTCGAAATGCTGAAGGAAAGAGATGCCGATGATATTGTTGTCTGTGGAGGCGGCATCATCCCCAACGACGATATCGTCATGTTGAAGGAGGCCGGCGTCAAGGAGATCTTTACACCGGGAACCACCCTCGACGACATTGTCAAATGGGTAAAAGCGAACGTGACACCGAGGTAAACGGAAATCATGCAAAGCATTGTTGAAAAGGTGGTTTCCGGAGATGTCAGAACCGTTGCCCGCCTCATCCGGGATATTGATGACGGAATGCCCGAAGTGCGGAATGTGTTGAAGGAGCTGTATCCTCATACGGGGAATGCCTACGTGATAGGTATCACGGGAGCTCCCGGCGTTGGAAAGAGCACACTTGTCGACCAGATGATCGCCCACCTCAGGAAGCGGGACAAAACCGTGGGAGTTTTAGCCGTGGATCCAACCAGCCCATTCAGTGGGGGAGCTATTCTGGGAGATCGGGTCAGGATGCAGCGTCACAGTATGGACAAGGGAGTATTCATCCGATCGATGGCAACGAGAGGACATTTCGGCGGCCTGACCCAGTCCACCAGAAGCGCCATTGACGTGCTGGATGCCATGGGAAAAGACTACATTCTCGTTGAGACGGTGGGTGTAGGCCAGGACGAAGTAGACGTGGTCAGAAGCGCCCACACGACGGTCATCGTGGTTATTCCGGGAATGGGAGACGGAATTCAGGCCATCAAGGCGGGTATCCTTGAAGTGGGAGATATTTTCCTTATCAACAAGGCCGATCGTGACGGATCCGATAAGACCTACACCGACCTGAAGCTCATGATTGAAATGGATCAGAGGAAATATGACAAAGGAGGCTGGAAACCTCCCATATTGAAAGCACAGGCGGTTTTTGATGAAGGGGTCGCCGAATTCATGGAGGAAATTGAAAGGCATGCCCAATACCTCAAGACCACCTTTGGCGGGCTGGATATTCGAAAGCAGAAGGACATGGTTCGTCAGGAACTCAGCGAGATGATAAAGGCCAGGCTTCTCGAAGAAGTCATCAGTAAGCTGACCGAGACCGGCGATTTTGACAAGGCCGTTCAAGCCATAACCACTGGAAAGATCGACCCCTATAGTGCCTGCGATAATCTCGTGCTTCCCATCGTTGGTCTTTCCCATCCGTAAACTGCCATGAATACCCTTCTCTGGTGGGTGCGCCAGTTACTGCTAGTGGCCATAGGGACTTTTTTCCTGCTTTTCGGGATATACATCCTGATTGCCGCGTACCATTTAAAAAATCCCTATGCTTTTATCATGACTTTTTTTGCTTCAAATCTGATCATACTGATCAGCGCCGTGTTGGTATT
>DUZB01000200.1 GCA_013349725.1 Deltaproteobacteria bacterium
GTAAACCGTCTCCTGAAAAATTTTGCGCAGACGAAGAAGATGATGGAGCGTTTTACAAAAAAAGGTGGGTTGCGGGGCCTGTCCTCGCTGTTTGGATAAACGAATACACATAACAGGGGGTTAATACAAGCAGATGGCAGTTAGAATTCGATTAACAAGAATGGGCGCCAAGAAAAAACCTTTTTACCGTTTAGTTGCGACAGATTCAGAATCGCCTCGGGATGGCAGGTTTCTTGAAATTCTGGGGTATTATGATCCCATGAAAGAACCGGCTGAAGTAAAGGTGCATGGAGAAAAAGTGACCTACTGGCTCGAAAAAGGCGCCAAGGTTTCCGGTTCGGCAAGGTCTATTTTGAAAAAAGAAGGGCTTTTAAGTCCTCAGCCGGCGACGAATTGATGCGAGGTGAATCGGGATGAAGGACTTAATTTCCTATATTGCCAAAGCGCTTGTGGATAACCCGGAAGAAGTTGGCGTTACTGAAGTAGAGGGAGAACAAACCTCCGTTATTGAGTTGAAAGTGGCCAAGAACGATTTGGGTAAAGTCATAGGCAAACAGGGTCGAACAGCACGCGCCATGAGAACCATTCTCAGTGTAGCCTCCACCAAGGTAAATAAGAGATCTGTGCTGGAGATCATAGAATAGGCTTGGATTCAGTTGCATCCGGAAATTTACTGGTGATAGGGAAGGTCACGAAGGCCCATGGTCTCAAAGGTCTTCTTAGGGTTTATTCTTACGCCCGGTCGGAAGAAGCTTTTCAGGGTTCCCCTACCGTCTTCCTAAGCAAAGAGGAATGGGAAAACGCCCGGGAATTTCATGTCATATCTGTGGCAGCCTATAAAAACGGTGTTCTGTTGGCATTGGAAGGAATTTCCTCCATTGAAATGGCGGAGCATCTCAAGGGGGCGGAAGTTCTTATTGAAAAGAGCTCCATTGTCCGTGCGGATGATGAATATTTCTGGCATGAATTGACAGGATTGAAGGTTTTTTTGAACACAGGGGAGTATTTAGGCGACGTTTCCGGCATCATCAGTGAAAAAGGGAATGATATTTATCTCGTAAGGAATGGGGACAGGGAGTGGCCTATTCCCGCGACCCATGAGGTGGTGCGCGAGATCGATCTGGAATCGGGGACAATGATCATTTGTCCTCTGGAGGGAATGCTTGATTTGAATGAGGTTTGATGTCCTTACCATATTCCCCGGGATGTTTGCAGGATACCTGGATGAAGGCCTACTGGGCAAGGCAATCCAAAGAGGGCTCATAGACATACGACTGGTGGACATACGCGACTTTGCCGAGGGGCCGCACAGGTCGACGGATGATCGCCCCTACGGCGGAGGAGAGGGGATGGTTATGAAACCGGAACCCATATGTGAGGCCGTCGAGTCGGTTGAAAGAGTAAGCAACCGGAGTCTTGTTATTCTCCTGAGCCCTCAGGGAGAGACCTTCAGGCAGTCTGAGGCCTGGAAACTTGCTGAACTGGATCAGGTCATTATGGTCTGCGGAAGGTACGAGGGAATTGATGAGAGGGTTCGGTTGACCTGCGTGGATCGGGAACTTTCCATCGGGGATTATGTCCTCAATGGTGGAGAGGTAGGCGCCATGGTCATTATTGATTCAGTCACCCGGCTTATACCTGGAGTTCTCGGTGGAGAAAGGTCCACCGCAGAGGATTCCTTTGAAGAAGGGCTTCTGGAATATCCGCAATATACCAGGCCGAGAGTTTTCAAGGGGAAAGAAGTCCCTGAAGTCCTTTTGTCGGGGAATCATGAGCGGATCCGCCAGTGGCGCAGAGCAGAGTCCCTGAAGAAAACTCTCAAGAGAAGACCCGATCTGCTGCCGGATGCGGAACTTACGGATCAGGATAAAATTTTTCTGGCTGGACTGTAAAGGGAACCCCGTTGCGTCTTTACACAGGGCTCATTCATTTTCCTGTATACAATAGAAACTCCCAGAAAATCGCCTCTTCCATAACGACGCTGGATATCCATGACCTGGCCCGGCTTGCAAGAACGTACAGCGTTGAAGGGCTTTTTATTGTCACGCCTCTGGAAGATCAGCAGGAGATTGCGGCCGAAATTGTAAGACACTGGCTGAAGGGGTATGGCGCTCGCTATAACAAAGACAGAAAGGAAGCCATTCATCTCGTCGCTGTTGTTCCATCCCTGGAACAGGTTGTTGCCGCTGTAAAAAAAAAGGAAGGGCAAACCCCATTGATTATCGCGACCGACGCGGGAGAGCGGAGTCATCGGTCTTTGTCCTATTACGGTGCGAGAAAAATAATCGAGGAAGACACGGTTGTTCTTCTGCTGTTCGGAACAGCCTGGGGTCTTCATGATGAGCTCCTGGAAACAGTTGATTATGTGTTAGCCCCCATTACGGGCCGAACCGGTTACAATCACCTGTCGGTCAGGGCAGCAGCCGCCATCATCATAGACCGCCTCACTGGCAGAGAAACAGAATGACCGGACAGCAATGAACCAAGAACGAAGCACGCGAACCAAGCACTAAAAACGAAACACGAAGGAGCAAAGAAATGAATGTCATAGAGATGCTCGAAAAGGAGCAGATGCGCGGCGATATCCCCACCTTCAGGCCAGGGGACACCGTTAAGGTACATGCCAGGATCAAGGAAGGCGAAAAAGAGCGGATCCAGGTATTTCAAGGGGTTGTTATCAGGAAGCGAAACGGAAACACCGGGGCCACTTTTACAGTCAGGAAGATTTCCTATGGGATAGGAGTGGAACGTATTTTCCCTTTTCATTCCCCGCTTATTGATAAAGTGGAAGTGTTAAGCAGGGGTAAAGTCAGAAGATCCCGTCTCTATTATTTACGTAAGCTGAGAGGAAAGGCTGCCAGAATAAAAGAAAAGAGATTCTAATTTCTGGAAAAAGGACTGAAAGAAAGCAAACCCCAAGCCATTTTGAGAGAAAACGGGAAGTGTTTCCTCCTGAAAATCTGAATCTTTTCCTGCAAAACGTTTTCCGTGCGCCTGACAGGCCCACCTTCCATGAAGAGGCTGCACGGGAAGCGGGATTTTCCATCATTGCCGGGGTTGATGAGGTTGGTCGGGGGCCTCTTGCGGGACCTGTTGTTGCCGCCGCGGTTATTCTGCCTGAAAGCCCTCTTCTTCCCGGAGTGAAAGATTCGAAGTTGATGACGCCAAAATCGCGTGAGGAGGCGTTCGAAGCTATCCGTTTTGAGGCCCTGTCTGCGGCTGTAGGTGTGGTTTCCCGTGCTTATATAGATCGTTTTAATATTCTCAAGGCATCTCTCGAAGCCATGGCGCGTGCGGTCCGCTCCCTTGACCCACAGCCTGAATTCCTGCTCGTAGACGGAATTCATCCGGTTTCATTACCCATCCCCCAGCAATGTCTGAAAAAGGGTGATCAGGTCAGCCTGAGCATCTCCGCTGCTTCCGTAGTTGCCAAGGTGTATCGGGACAGGATCATGACGGCATACCATGATGTTTTTCCAGCCTATGGTTTTGCACAAAACAAAGGGTATGGAACGCCTCAACACCTTGAGGCGTTAAAAAAATATGGGCCAAGTCCGATTCATCGCCTCACATTCAGGAGGGTCCTGTAATTGACAAAAGAGAGACTTGAACTCGGACATCTTGGGGAAGAGTTGGCTTTTAAGGAAGTTCGGCGCCTTGGCTATAAGGAGATTGAGCGCAATTACCGATGCCCGCTTGGGGAAGTGGATCTCATTGCAAGAGATGGGGATACGCTGGTTTTCCTGGAAATAAAGACCAGGAAAGGCCGGCCTCTCGGTTATGCCAAAGAGGCGGTAAACGAAAGGAAAAAAAGACAGATTTCAAAAGTGGCGCTGACTTATATGAAAAACAAAAAATGCTTTGGAGTAAAGGCAAGATTCGACGTTGTGGCAGTTTCTTTGGGCCAGGGTAAGCCGGAGCTTGAAGTGATAAAGAATGCCTTTGAACTGGCCTACTGACAGGAATCGCATTCCATGAATACCCTTATTGAAACGAAGCCTGGCCTCTTGTACATGGTTGCAACGCCCATTGGAAACATGGGTGACATAACCTTGCGCGCCTTGGAAATTCTGAGAAGCGTTGATTTGATTGCCGCGGAGAATGTCACAAGGACCAGAGGCCTCTGCCGGCACTACGAGATCCAGGCAAGGCTGACTAAATACAATGAGCACAACAGGGCGAGAAAGGCAGGAGAGCTTACAGAAAAACTCAAATCCGGGTGGAGCGTTGCGCTGGTAACCGATGCCGGGACACCGGGCATTTCAGATCCAGGTGCTTTCCTCACAAACAGGGTCGTTGAGGAAGGGATACAGGTTATTCCGGTGCCGGGGCCTTCCTCGGTCGTATCTGCTCTTTCCATATCGGGAATGTCGAGCGGCACTTTTGTTTTCGTGGGATTTCTGCCAAACAAGAAAGGGAAAAGGCGGCAGGAATTAACCCATATTGCTTCCGAAAAGCGAACCATGGTTTTTTTTGAAGCACCCCATCGCATCGTAGCAATGCTTACAGATCTGTACGATATTTTTGGGAACAGACCAATGGTCATGGTTCGTGAGATGACCAAGGTCTTTGAAGAGGTGGAAAGAGGTCCTGTCGGCAGTATCCTCGAAATTCTCAAGGATCGCGAAATCAAGGGCGAATTCACCCTGGTTGTAGCAGGCAGTGAGGAGACGGAAAGTCCCCCGTCATTAAGTGAGGAGGCTTTAAATAAATTGGATACCCTGCTCGAAGAGAGCCATGGAACTGTAAAGGATATTGCCCAGCGTATTGCCATGGAAGAGGGGATTTCCTACAGACGGGTTTATAAAGAATGCATCTCCAGGAAAAACGCCCGCAAGAACCCTTAGATTTATGGAAACAGTAAGAAAACTAAAGATAATAAACGATTTGGGACTTCATGCGCGAGCAGCCGGAAAGATCGTGGATCTGGCAAAGCAGTATAGATCGCAATTGATTCTCAAAAAGGACGGACAAGAAGTGGACGGTTCCAGCATCCTGTCCATACTGACCCTGTCATGTCCGAAGGGTACGGAAATGCAAGCCAGAATTATTGGGGTCGATTCAGAGGATTTTATGGAAACATTATCCCGGTTGTTTGAACAGCGTTTTGGAGAAGAGAGATGAAACAGGATTCCAGCGCTGAGACAAAAACATTGCATGGAGTTCCCGTTCATGCCGGAATTGTCATTGGAAAGGCCCATCTTGTAGACCGATCCCAAGTCAAGATCATTTACCAGTATATTGTGGATGACGGACAGGTCGAAAGGGAAATTGAACGATTCAAAGATTCGGTCAAAACCGTTGAAAACCAGTTGATTGCAATCAAAAACGGAATGCCCGAAAAAGTCAAGGATCATTCGTTCATCCTGGACAGTCATCTCATGATGCTCAAAGACAGCATGTTCCTGGATGCCAGCATCAAGAAGATTCGAAAAGAAAAGATCAATGCCGAATGGGCTGTCAAAAAATCTCTCCAGGAGATCCGAGAAGTTTTTGGCCAGATAGAAGACGATTACATCCGAGATCGCATCTCCGATGTGGAAAACGTTACGGAAAGAATACTGAGAACGCTTTCGGGAGAAATGCAGCAAAGCCTGGCTGAAATCAACCAGCGGGTTATCATTGTGGCCCACGACTTGTCTCCGGCAGATACGACCGAACTGAACCTCAGTAAGGTAAAGGGATTTATTACAGATATCGGAGGCAAGACGTCTCACACGGCCATTATGGCGCAGGCCCTGGAGATTCCGGCGGTGGTGGGCCTCAAATCTGCCACGCAGTGGGTACATGACGGCGACTTGCTCATTGTGGATGGGACTACAGGGGACGTGATTATCAACCCTGATGACCAGGCCATTCTCCACGCCCAGGAGAAACAACTCAAATTTGAGAAATACCAGTCAAGCATTGTCAGGCTGAGCCATCTTCCTGCGGAGACTCTTGATGGGTTCAGGATAGCTGTCTCAGGGAATATTGAATTTCTCGAGGAAGTTGCCGCTGTAAAAGATAATGGAGGCGAGGGGATCGGGCTTTACAGGACCGAGTTCCTTTACTTGAGAAATAAAGGCTTTCCAAGTGAAGAAGAACTTTTCGAAGACTACCGGGAAGTGGCCGAAATTATAAACCCTTTTCCGGTAAGAATACGAACGTTAGACCTTGGGGGCGATAAGTTTGCTTCTAAACTTGATATTTCAAAGGAGTTGAACCCGGCTCTTGGGTTGCGGGCTATTCGTTTCTGCCTGAAAGAACCGGATATATTTAAAAGCCAGTTGAGCGCCATTTTACGGGCAAGCATTTATGGTAAAATCGAATTGATGTTTCCCATGGTATCCGGGTTGCAGGAATTAATAGATGCCAAAAAGATTTTGGATGAGGTGAAAAGTGATCTGGATCACCGAAATATTGAATACGACCGGGATATGAAGATCGGTATCATGATAGAAGTTCCTGCGGCCGTGGCCGTGGCGGACGTGCTGGCCCGTCATGTGGACTTCTTCAGCATTGGAACCAATGACCTGATCCAGTATTCCCTTGCCATTGACAGGGTCAACGAAAACGTTGCCTATATGTATCAGCCGTTTCACCCGGCAATTCTCAGGATGCTGAAATTCACGGTGCAGGCGGCAAAAAAGGAGAAAATTCCGGTTTCCCTGTGCGGAGAAATGGCAGGAGATCCCCTTTGCGTTGCCATTCTGCTTTGCCTGGGATTTGACGGCCTCAGCATGAATGCCAGGGCGATTCCTCTTATCAAAAAGATTATCAGGGCCACCTCTATGGAACAGGCAAGACTGGATTTTGAAAATGTGATGGCGCTCGATACGGCAAAAGAAGTGAACACCTATGTGCTTGAACGCGTCAGAAGTCAGTTCCCTGAACTGGTGGAAAGAGGATATATATAGTGTCTGAACGAAATGTGAGGGATGATATGAGCCAGAAAGTTGTCTGCCGGAATAAAAAAGCGGCACATGAATATTTTCTCGAAGAGTTCCTCGAAGCGGGAATGGTGCTGCTTGGCGCAGAGGTAAAATCTCTCAGGGAAGGAAGAAGCAATCTGGTGGACAGTTATGCAAAGGTAACGAAGGGGGAAGTTTTTCTCCACAATATGCACATTACCCCCTATTTCTTTGCGCACCATATGGAGCTTGATCCCACCAGAAAGAGAAAACTTCTCATGAGTAAGAGGGAAATCCGGCGCTTGATCGGCAAGACGGAGGAAAAAGGGTATTCCCTGATCCCGACGAAAGTCTATTTCAAGAATGGCCGTGCAAAAGTGGAGATTGCACTGGCAAAAGGCAAAAAGAAATACGACAAACGGCAGGTCCTGAAAGAAAAAGAACTGAAAAGAGATATGGATCAGGCACGAAAACAAGGCAGATATTGACATCCACTTTTGGGGTGATTACTGTAGATGATGTTCAGGAAAGATTGACGGAACTGACCACTGAAAAGGGGGGCGATACGGTTTCGACGGGGATAATTGAATTTCAGGTTGCATATCGAGGTTCCAGCTGCTCGTAAAACAGGTGGGCTCAAAGTAAACGCAGACGATTACGCGTATGCTCTAGCCGCATAAAATGGCTAGCATCTTGCCGGTCTTTTCCTGCGTGACCGAACAAGATGTCGACTAGCAGGATAGTGTTATCTTTTTCACCTGCAAGGAGATAATGCGAAACAATATTGCGGGTTAGCCCTGAGGCAGCCCTGCCCAATTGCGACCCACAGGGTGAAATTTATAATTGGGCTAAGTATGTAGACGCCTGAATGGAAGATTTCCGGACGCGGGTTCGACTCCCGCCGCCTCCACCAACACTATTTTCAATGATATCAATACTTTATGTTGATGTTAAAACCCCAAAATAGGCATTGTGCCTAAAATTGTGCCTATTTTGTGTCCAGGTCTGTTTTTTTTCAGTTATTCCCGCCATATACTGTCTCTCAAATGCGGAACCGTCTTGCCTTGTGAGGTTGGGGATATGGCGGG
>DUZB01000234.1 GCA_013349725.1 Deltaproteobacteria bacterium
CTAACGCGGTCCATTAGATTTATTTTCTTACTCATAATCTTAATCGTAATCATAATCGAGCAGCTCTAAAATAGGCTGTAAAAGAGTAAGATTATGATTACGAGTGAAAGCAAATCGTGTCACATGTAAATCCAAAATCTGCAATCCGCATTCCGCATTCCCATCTATCCCCATATCATCACAACCGCAATCCAGATTATGGCAACGGCCAGCAGTATCCATAAAGAAAAATGTGTCAGCGCGATCCAGACGAAAAAGAGATACACACTGCTCAAAATCCCCATAAAAAGCCGATCGCCCGGTGTGGTGGGAATCGGCAGGAAACCGCGACGCTCCAGGGAGGGGGCCAGAGTCTGCCATACGGTCATGGCAATCACGATCAGGATAATGGCGCCGCAGAAAATGGCCGTAGGTACGGTCCATTCCATCCATGCCAGTGTAAACTTCATGGTTCTTCCCCCTTATACCCGGCCCATGGCAAAGCCCTTGGCCATATGATTGCGTACAAACCAGATCACCAGGGCGCCCGGAACGATGGTCAGTATCCCGGCCGCGGCCAGCAGACCGTAGTCGAGACCGGTTGCGCTGATGGTCCGGGTCATGATTGCGGAGATCGGTTTTGCCGCGGTTACCGTCAATGTCCGGGCCAACAGCAACTCCACCCAACTGAACATGAAACAGAAAAAGGCCGTAACGCCCACCCCTGCCCGGATCAGCGGGATAAAGATGGTGATAAAAAAGCGCGGGAAACTGTAGCCGTCGATAAAGGCGGTTTCATCGATTTCACGGGGAACTCCTGACATGAAGCCTTCCAGTATCCACACCGCCAGCGGCACATTGAAGAGACAATGGGCGAGCGCCACCGCAATATGCGTATCCAGGAGACCGATTGTGGAATAGAGCTGGAAAAAGGGCAGCGCGAAAACGGCCGCCGGGGCCATGCGGTTGGTGAGCAGCCAGAAAAACATCTGCTTGTCGCCCACGAACTGGTAGCGNGAAAAGGCGTANGCGGCAGGCAGGGCCACGAACAGCGAAATGACGGTGTTCATGGCCACGTAGATCATGGAATTNACATACCCCATATACCATGTTGAATCCGTTAAGATCTTCATGTAGTTCATGAATGTGAGATCTTTCGGGTACAGNGCAAAGGATGCAAGGATGTCGGCGTTTGACCGCAGNGACATGTTGAGCATCCAGTAGATGGGCATCAGCAACAGAATGAAGTATATGACAAGGCCGACGACTTTTTTCTTTCCTTTCATACCTTTTCTCCTTTTCCGACCCGCTGAAGGGCCTGGTAGAAGATAAAGCTGAACAGCAGTACGATGACGAAGTAGATGAGAGAAAAGGCCCCGCCCGGTCCCAGGTCGAATTGAAGCAGGGCGATCTTGACGAGATAAATGGAGAGGAACGTGGTGGAATTGCCGGGACCTCCCCCGGTCAGCACGAAGGGTTCCGCATAGATGAGGAAACTGTCCATGAAGCGAAGCAGAAAGGCGATGGTCAGAACTCCGCGCATCTTGGGCAACTGGATGTAAAGAAAGGTAGCCCAGGCCGATGCCCCGTCAATCCGGGCTGCCTGGTAGTAGGCTTCCGGGATCGCCCGAAGTCCGGCATAGGCCAGCAGGGCCACCAGCGGAGTCCAGTGCCAGACTTCCATCATCATGAGGGTGATCCAGGCATCCAGCCACCTTGCCGTATGGTCAAACGGAATGCCCAGAAGATTGTTTATCCCCGCACCCATCAGGCCGATATCCGGCCGGGTAAAGATGATCCAGATAGTCCCGATGGTATTCCAGGGGATCAGCAGAGGGAGTGCAATGGTGACCAGGCAGACCGGAACCCCCCATCCCTTTTTCGGCATGGCCAGGGCAATGAGAATGCCCAGGGGCATTTCAATCAACAACACCAGTCCTGAGAACAGGAACTGGCGCCACAGGGCATCATACAGGCGTTCGTTGGCCAGCATTTCCCGAAACCACTCGGTCCCCACGAAGATGCTCTGTCCCGGCCCGAAGATATCCTGGACCGAATAGTTGATTACGGTCATCAGCGGAATGATGGCGCTGAAGGCGACGATGACAAAAACCGGCAGCACCAGCAACCAGGCCCTGTTATTTGGCCATTTTTCCATGAGCAGATCCTTAGTGTTATTCGTTATTCGTTATTCGTGCCTCGTTATTCGTCACTTTTCACTTTTCACTNTTCACTNTTCACTTTTCACTTTTCACTNTTCACTTTTCACTTTTCACTTTTCACTCTTCACTTTTCACTTTTCACTTTTCACTTTATAAGCCATCCGTCGGAAAAAAGCCTGGTCCATTGCTTCGGAAAGGCGAGCCAGGCCTGCTCCTTTCCGATCGACTGGTCTTCGAGGACCCTGGCCTTTACAATCTTATCCGCCAGATTAAGCGTCACAATCTTATAACTGCCCAGATCCTCCACCAGCTTGACCCTGGCCTCAACCCTTCCTTCCCCGGGTTCGCCGTGCACTTCCATGTGCATGGGCCGGATTCCAAGCTGCAGTTTCCCCTTGGCTTTGTGCCCTTTTGCCGCGGTTTCCTCGCTCAGGGCAATGCCGGCGCCGTCGATGCGCACCATGTTCCCATCCAGGGAGCATTCCAGAAGATTCATACCTGGGCTCCCGATGAAATACCCCACGAAACTGTGTCCCGGGTTTTCAAAAAGCTCCTGGGGGGAGCCGATCTGTACAATTTCACCTTCGTACATGACGGCCACCTGGTCCGCGAAGGTCAGGGCTTCCACCTGGTCGTGGGTCACATAAATAAATGTCAGTTTCAGATGCTCGTGGATCTCTTTAAGCTTGCGCCGCAGGCGCCACTTGAGCTGCGGATCGATGACCGTCAACGGCTCATCGAAAAGGATAGCTGCCACGTCGCTTCGAACCAGCCCCCGGCCCAGGGAGATCTTCTGCTTGGCATCGGCAGCCAGTCCCGCGGCCCTTTTGTTGAGATACGAGGTGAGATCCAGAATTTCCGCTATTTCCATCACCCGTTCTTTGACCTGTTCTTCTCTCATGCCGCGATTTCGCAGAGGAAACGCCAGATTATTGTAAACCGTCATGGTATCGTAGAGAACAGGAAACTGAAAGACCTGGGCGATGTTCCGTTTTTCGGGCGGCAGCGCCGTAACATCCCTGCCGTCGAACAGGACCTTTCCCTTGCTGGGCGTAAGCAGGCCGGAAACGACGTTCAGCAGGGTAGTTTTTCCACACCCTGATGGCCCTAACAGGGCACAGGCGGCGCCGTCTTCCCATATATTCCGGATCCGCTTCAGGGCATAATCCGAGTCTGTTCTGGGTTTTTGTAGATAGCTGTGCGCGATTTCATTCAGCTCGATACGAGCCATGACAGCCTCCTATCTCAGTCTGTCTTCCGCAGCGCGTCGTGAGGGCGACGCAACCAGTGCTCCCGCCTCATCGTACACAAAGAAACAAGACGGGCTGACATAAATGGTTATTTCGGCGCCGATCCGGACGGAACGTACGCCGTTTTCCTGAATGACTAATTGAAATGTATCGTGGTTGGCATGGATGAACGTTTCCGAACCGTTTATCTCCGCTAATTCCACGGTTGCGGGGATTTCCGTATCTTCCGCACTGCTTCTGGACATAAACAGATGATTGGAACGTACCCCGAAAGTATAGTTTCCCGCTTTCAGGGTTTTCATATGGTCCTCCAGCGGCATTTTAATGTTTCGCCCCATTTGAACAGTGTTTCCTTGAATCGTTCCCGGGAGAAAATTGATGGGAGGATCACTGAAAACCTCGGCAGCCCTGGTGGTGGCTGGAGAATGATAGACCTGGGGGGTAGAGCCGGTTTGCAGAATGCGCCCTTCATCGATGACCACGATATGGCCCCCCAACATCAGGGCCTCGGTGGGCTCCGTGGTGGTGTAGACGACGATGGCATCGCGCTGCTCGAAAATCTCCTGAAGTTCAGCACGCAGTTCTTCGCGCAATTTATAGTCGAGGTTCACCAGGGGTTCGTCAAGCAGGAGCAGATCCGTTTCTTTCACCAGGGCCCGCGCAATGGCAACGCGCTGCTGCTGCCCGCCGGAAAGTTCCGTGGGAAGGCGATCAAGGAAGTTTTCAAGATGAAGCATTTCGGCAGTCTTACGGACCCTTCGGTCAATTTCCGCCTTTTCCATTTTGGCGATTTTTAAAGGGGAGGCGATATTCTTATAGATAGTCAGGGAGGGATAGTTGATGAACTGCTGGTACACCATGGCAATACTTCGTTTTCGAACGGATACCCCCGTAACGTCTTTTCCGTTCGTCCGTATGTTCCCGGTGGTGGGTTTGTCCAACCCGGCCATCAATCGAAGGAGGGAGGTCTTTCCTGAAAGGGTGCGACCTAAAAGCACATTGCGGGAACCTGACTCAAATTCCAGGTTGATGCCCTGGAGATGTTTTTCTCCCGCCACTACCTTGCTGATATTTTCAAGAACAAGAGACATGGGCTTCCTATCCTCTCATGGGGTTGCTGCCATAGAGATAAAGCCAAAAAAATTATCATATGCTATCTGTTTCACGATTTCAAACGTTTTATTCTTGCATCAAAATCCTTCGCGTCTTTGCGCCTTTGCGTGAGACTTTTTCTGTCTCGGTTTATCCGGGCAATTATTACGCTCGCGAAGCGAAAGCCTCCACGGCGGCCCAGGCCGTACTGATGGCCAGCCCCGAACCGCATTTGCTGCGCATCCAGTCCTGGTGCGCCAGTATGGATCCACAACCGAAAAGATTGTTCAGCGCCGGGTCTCCTTTTTCATTCAATGGTCTAAACAGGTTGTCCACCTCAATCCCCGCCTGATTGGCGGGGTGGCCTCTCTGATCAAGAAATTCTTTCCGGTGCCAGTCTTTCCTCTCTCCGGGCTGAAAAACAGGCAAGTCGAACAGCGGTTCCCTGATTTTATCCCTGTCGGCCCGAAGCCCACGCGCCCAGAATCTCCCCGTGGCCAGGATGACCCCTTCCGCCCGAAGGCTCTGTTTCTGATCCTTGTTTCCGACGCTCAGGAGAAAGCCGGCATCGTCCTCTTCCCAGAGTGTGACCCGGTTTGGAACAAAAAATCGGACACCCCTGGCCGACAATCCGCTGGTGAAGGCCTCATTCAGCCTGAGGCCCGGAACCGAAAGGGGCATCGTGGGAATTTCAAACACCGGCCTGTTCAGTTCCGCGGACAGTTCCTCCACGATTTCGTGCGATCGATTCATGCCCAGAACCGCAGGCAGTCCGACCGCCTCGGCATTTTCCAGGAACGGACGGATTTCATGAACCAGTTTTTCCAGGTTCCCCGGAAATTCCATGTCCCGGGCCATGATATCCCCTGAAACAAGCCCCACTATTTTTTCGCTTCCTGGAAAAACCACATCCGTGCCTCGGATTCCCGGCCATCTGTCGGCCATGGTCTCCGCAATCTGCACGGCGCTGAAATCAGTCAGGCCTTTGAACCCAACAATCAGGCAGGGCCGCTTTTCCTGGAGGGCCTTAACCCCATGCCACATGGTCTGTGGAACATAGTAGGTGTATTTGGTGGTTCCCAAGGGGGTCATCACCTCTGAATTCCCGCTGCCGGCCTTCAGGTATGGAAGGCCTTCACTTTTCAGAAACGAGACCACTTTTTCCAGGGACCCGGCGATCGCCTCCCTACCGATCCGGGCATAGGGATGATCGGGATGGTCCTTAAAAAGCACCTCCATGGCCGCCCAGGGATCCTGCCATCTGGTTCCCGTTTCAACCGGATGAGTGCCTAACAGATCCAGGAGACCACTTGCAAACATGGTGGCTCCCGAGACACCCGTAAGGACGGTGGAAATGCCCCTCTCTGCGGCGAAAAGCGCTGCGGAAAATCCGGATAAACCGCATCCGATGACCGCTAACTCGCATTCGAGAGGATGGTTTGCACCCTTCATGATTGCCCCGGTCTTCCGTGGTTTTCCAGATCAAAGGAACCGCAGTACAGGGCTTCTTTGAGCTCCGCCTGCATGATCTGGCTGTGCCAGAGAACGGGGCGCTCCCCTTTCCATCGCTCCTGCAGAAATTCTTGAAGGCTTTTAAGCCCCTCCGGCCCTTTCAATTGCCCGGTTTCCTGGAGAAACGCCAGGACCCTCTTCCCGCAGAATGTTCCCTGGCAGGCCCCTTTTCCTACCCGCGACCTGAGTCCGATGGCATTCAGGTCCAGATCCAGATGATGCTCACGAATGGCGCCCACAACACTTTCAATGGCGTTTTTCGGGATCAATTCACATTCGCACAGAAGGGTCTCCATCCTGCTCTCCATTCCCCATTTTTTAGGACCGAAGGCGGGTTCCGTCCACATACCGGAAGGCGTTGAGGGGAGTGGTTCGGTGTGGGTAAGGCATGGCGCCCTGACACCTAATCTTTCACAGACAAGGTCGGCTGTTTTCTCCGCCATATACCGGTACGTGGTCAGTTTGCCGGAGGGAACGGTCGCGAAGTTCTCGAGCCCCGCATCCCTGTGATCCAGCAGCAGGAATCCCCTGCTTACGGACCGGTCATCCAGTTCCGTGTCCATTTTAAGAAGGGGCCTCACGCCGGCATACGCCCGGATGTACCGGATGCCACTCAAGGTGGGGATCATTTTTGAACCCTCTTCCACAATCAGGTCCACTTCTTCAATGGAGGGCCTGAGGCCTTCCAGCGAATCCACCCGAACAGAGGTCGTGCCAAGGAGAGATACCGTCCCTCCCGGTACGAGGATGTCCCCGTCTCCAGGGCTTCTCAGGCGGTTGATAACACGGTTGGCGATCCTGTGCCCTGTTACAAGGAGTGTTCCCTTGGAGTAGAGCATTTCTATTTTGATTCCGGCCAGGGCAGCCACCTGGGCCACCCAGGCCCCGGCCGCATTGATGATCTGCTCCGGTTCTATGACGGTTTCCCGCCCCGTGCCGGTATGGACAAGATGGACAGCTTTGATGCGGTTGTTTTCTTTTTCAAAACCGGTCACTTTGGTGTGGCAAAGAAGACTTGCGCCCAGTTTCTGGGCGTGGGTAATATTTTCAAGGGAAAGTCGGAAGGGATCGATGGATGCGTCATCCACGAGATACGCCGCGAAAACCTTGCTGGAAAGGGATGGTTCAAGTTCCCTGGCCTGTTCAGGCGTAAGACTTTTTGCGGAGATGCCGCATTTGGAACAGAGAAGGGGGAAATCGGCCGCGTATTTCTCGTCATCGCCTTCAACGGCCACAAAGAGGCCCCCCGTCTTTTCAATGCAGTGGGGAGCGATTTTGTTCAGAATCTCATTTTCTTCACGGCACTCTCTCGCCGCGCCCGGATCCGTAGCCACATAACGGGCGCCGCTGTGGAGAAGCCCATGGTTCCTTCCCGATGCCCCGGAGTTGATGTCTCCGCTTTCAACCAGGGTGCATTGAACTCCCCGAAGAGCCAGATCCCTGGCCAGGCCCGTGCCGGTAACGCCGCCTCCAATAATAAGCGCCTGCGTACGCAATGAACACCTCTATTCTGAAGTAATGGACAAAAACACAGCCCTTTTGAGACCTTCGTAAACCCTTTTTTCGCACAATCTCTGCGTTACGTTCAGTCTCTGCCGTCACAAGAATGCAACTATCGTTCCAAACTGGAAAGCAGAAATAAAAGATTCTCGGGAAAGATGACTGTCCCGTAAAAAGTCGAAAATCATCTTTTTTCGTCATTCCCGCGAACGCGGGAATCCAGGAACATTAACACCTTATAGATTCCCGCGTTCGCGGGAATGACGGCCGTGGGGACTTTTTACGGGACCGGGAAAGATAATACCTGCAAAAAAGGGCGATGTCTGAAAACAACTTCGCGGGCAAAAGAGCTTCAGACTGTAACCGCTCCTTTACAGAGTGTAAAGATCACTGACACCTCAAAAAAGATCCGTCCCATTTAANCGAAAATG
>DUZB01000242.1 GCA_013349725.1 Deltaproteobacteria bacterium
GTCCAAAACAGCCAAATTATGGGGAGGGACCGCTTAATGTAAGCTGGCGGCAGGATCGGCCTGTCGGCAGAGAAAAAAAGGTCACGGTGGCTTCTGAAACTAGGTCACCACCTCTCCACCAGTTTTACAGATCGCTCAAATTCAACCGTGATATTTTCAAGGATTCATCTGCCAGTTCTCGCTTTTNCANTNACCTNAAATTCAACCTTTGTTGNTCGAATCCTGNCAAAANTNCTGATGCAACCTTTCCTATATCATAGGTGAATTTTGATATTCTCCAAAAAAGTGAAGAATTGATCTGTCAGCCTACACCTGGAAATTCGGTTGATCTCCGCTCAGAAGAAAAATCCACAAATACAAAAACGAACCCTTGAGTTTCCTCTCAGCATAAAGTAATTTCATCCAATATGCTCACTAAAATCTTACGGTCGTCCCTTATGTTGCCGATCTCAGTAAGCGCTTTTTCATCATAGCTTCCCAGCCCCCTGCGGTAGGCGCCAGGATTGATTTACCATTGGTATCTATAATTCTTAAAAGAGGGACATCATCATTTGTTCTCCCATACTACTGATGCTCCATAATTCTCGGAATCGTAATCAGGAATATAGTCGGGAACAATGCAATCATATGAATACCCGAATCTTAGGAAGGCGCCAAGCACTGGATCAAATATCTTCCCATCTACCTCCCCGATGTCAACCTGTATGGATTTCCAACTTAATTTTCTATGAATAAAATCCCATTTATTTTGGAATGGCCACATAATCATCATCGTAGATCCCTTTCTCCGCACTCGTATGGCAGGCGAGGCAGTTGGAGAAGGATCCGATCGACTCCCGTTTGAACACCTGTGAAGAAATGTCTTCATGCTTATCCTGGATATAGGGAATCTCTGTAATACGTAGCGGTGTCCGCCCTCGCAGGCTTTTCATTATCTTACGAGAACGTTTGGCGGAGCAGTTTTCCGCTGCATTGGTTGTGAGATATTCTTCTATCCCTTTCTTTGAATCCGGGTCCAGTTCAACCACTTCCCCGAAATGATCAGGTAGCCCGTCCACGATTTTTTTCCAGGATCCGGATGGCAAAAGCCCGGGTTGATAGACAAAATGACAGGCGCCGCATTCTGTCTTATAGGATTCATTGGTTACGGGAGGGAGATATTTTTCACGGTCGTGTTTATCTCCCTTTCGGTAATCCTTTCGATCTTTTTCTCTTTCGTTGTCTTCATCGTGATCCGCCAGGGCGGTCTGAAACGTTGCGCCTGTCAACAGTAGGATTGCCAGGAAGAAAAAAGTCCATTTTTTTCCGGTGTTCATGGGATTCTCCCATCCCTTTCATGGTGACTTCTAAACCGTTCATAGTTTGGAGCCAAGGCGTGAGTTATTATAGCCCATTATTGTTTTTTTGGGTTTCAGGTGTCAGTGTTCGGGTTTCAGGAATGAGGCAATTCTGTCTATGAATACATGCCTGACACCTGACACCTGACACCTACGGCTTTGGATCCACATTTTTATACATAAAACCCTGATTATTGCCTGGTTTTAATAAGCACCTTGAAAGGGCAGGGGATTCTCCTTTAAAGCAGAGCGCCCGTGGAAAAAGCACAAGCCCAGGTAAAAAGGCCAACCGCTATTTGCTGAAACCACAAATTGTCTATCCCCCGTTTTCAAATCCTGTATCAAAAACCTTCAGGTTGTTCTCTCTGAAACGCTCGGGGCTAACGGCGATGATGGTATTCCGCAGGTCATCATGGGTGAAAGGTTCGTTTTCAAAGGCGGAAAAGAACCCTAAAAGGGCCAGATTGGTGGACATGGGGGTCCCCAGATCCATGGCGGTTTTCTGTGCGGGGAANGCATGGTATTGAATCCCCTGCTTTTCCAGATACGAGGCTACTTCCTTTCTTGGAAATGCCTTTCTTTCAGCGTTTACATAAATGGTTCCACCCGGGGCCAAAAGAGCCAGATTGCGATACGCTTCATTTTCTTCCAGGGCGAGGAGAAACCGGGCTGTCTGGTTTCTCACCAGGCTGCTTTCCATGCGGCCCAGTTTGAGATGGGATACCACGGATCCCCCCCTCTGGGCCATGCCATGGGTTTCGGCGCCCAGGGTCTCAAGCCCTTTATCCAGAGCTGCCCGCGCAAAAATTTTGGTCATGAAAAGGATACCCTGACCACCAAGGCCGCAAAAAATCATATTCATATTTTCCATTGTGTTCCTCTTCTATTATTTCACTCCGCATTCCGCATTCCGCGTTCCGCATTCCGAACAATGGCCCCCTTGGGGCAGACCTGCAGGCAAACACCACACTGAACACACAGCGCCTGGTTGATAGTCGTGCGACCCAGTGCCTCATCGTGATACAGGGCCGGACATTCAAAACGATCCAGACAAAAATTGCATTCGGTGCAGTCATCCGTGATGATTACAGGGATGGGGTTCGAAACCGCCTCTCCTCTGTAGGCGATGACGCAGGGATGACGAGCAATAATGACCGCGATGCCCCCATCCGGGGATTCTACATACTTGGTCGCTTTTTTCAGAACGGCCGTCATGGCTTTGGTATCGTATGGATCTATCGTTTCGATAAAGTCAATGCCGCATCCTTTCACAACCCGTTCCAGCGGAATGGACTTTCCTCTGCTGCCGTCCGCTCGAATGCCGATTCCGGGCGTGGGCTGCATACCGGTCATGGCGGTGATCAGGTTGTCCAGGATGACCAGGATGAAACGGGCTCCGTTATAGACGGCGTTTATAAGGCCTGCCGTACCCGAGTGGTAAAAAGTGGAATCTCCGATGGTGGCCACGATGGGCTGATTCAAGCCATCCTGTTCAAAAGCATGGTAGAAGCCGGAAGCCATGGTAATGGCGGCGCCCATGTCCACCACAGTGTCCACGGCGCCCAGATTGAGGCCAAGGGTATAACATCCGATGTCGGAGGTGAAGATGGCCTTGGGCCTGGCTTTCCTGATGGCAAAAAAAGAAGCGCGGTGAGGGCAGCCCGGACAGAGGGTCGGTTTTCGAACGGGCAGTTCGAGGCTGGTCACCAGGTCTGTCACCCCGAGATCGTCTTTTTTGGCAAAAGGGGCCACCCCCAGTTCAGTGAAAACCCGGTTGACTGTGCCGTAAATCACCTGGGGGAGCAGTTCTCCCTGAGACGGTATGTGGCCTGATAACCGTCCCAGCACTTTATCTCTGCTTCCTAAAAGGTATTCGATGAGGGTATCTGTTTCTTCCAGCACCAGCACCCTGTCGCACGCTTTTAGAAAGGAGTCCGTAAGTTCGCTGGGAAGAGGGTAGGGCGCTCCCAGTTTCAATAACGGGATATCGGTTCTGTTTTCGTCGCGCAAAATGTCCTGCACAACGGCGAAGGGAACGCCTCCGGCGATGATTCCCAGGGGATATTTCCTTCCAGGTTCCAGATTGTGATGGTTTATGCGGGAAAGGGTTGCAAATCTCCGGGCGATTTCTTCGAGTTTTTTATTCAACTCGCCATGGAGAATAAAACGAAAGCGGGGTGTGGCTGCCCATCTGCCGGGATTCTTTTCAAAGGAGGCCTTTCGGGGATTGTTTTCAAGGGGTTCCCACGAAAGGTTCTGCCTTGCATGACAGACCCGGATACCCGGTCGAAGGATAAAAGGGATACGATACTCTTCCGACAGTTCCATGGCCAGCCTGGCCATTTCCCGGGCTTCACCCGGTGTTGACGGATCGAGAACAGGGCATTTTGCCAGGCGGGCCATGATGCGTGTATCCTGTTCCGTCTGGGATGAATGGGGACCCGGGTCATCACAGGAAATGATGACCAGCCCTCCCACTGTTCCCATATATACTGCGCTCATGAGCGTGTCAGCCGCCACGTTGAGTCCCACCTGTTTCATGCAGCATGCCGCCCTTTTTCCCGAAATGGCTGCGGCAAAGGCATTGTCCAGGGCCACCTTTTCGTTGGTAGACCATTCCACGTAGGTGTTCAGCTTTTCCGATTTTATCAGGCGGATCATCTCGGGCAAGATCTCAGAACTGGGTGTGCCGGGATAGGAGGTCGCCACCTGGCATCCGGATTCCATCAAACCCAGTGCTATGGCGCCGTTTCCCAGAAAAATCTCTTCTTTCATGTGAACTCCTCTTTTTTTAAAATTCATACAGGGTTTTCAGGGACGGGGCGATGGGCAACAGGAGGTCGCCCAAAGGAAATATGTTGACGGTGGCTTCTGTTTTTCGTTCCTGTTCGTTCCTGATCGCCTTTTCAAGAGAAGGGGCATAATGGAACCCCAGTCTTTTAACGGTACGTTCATCAAGATCATCGGATACGGATTTATACATTCCCATACCTTGAAATCAGCGTAAAGACCTTTTTCATCAGCGCCCGTGGAAACCGGCTTGAGAGCATTCTCATAACAGATGCCTTATCTTCGTTCAATTTTATCCCAATTCCGTGATAGGCTTCCAAAACGCATTCCCGAAAACTCAGCTCCTCGCCGACAAATGCAATACATGCATCAATGTGCTCCCTGAATGCATCAATTTCCGCCTGGGAATACTCTTCCAGGAGCAACCGCTCCAGCTTTCCATAATCCGGAACATCCTCCGTCTCAAGGAGATTCCAGCAGGTTGCCATGACCGCGGCCTTGTTGATCCCTCCTTTCCAATGAATCGCCTCCACCGATTCCGGCTTACACTTAAACAGGACCCGCTCCATCTTTGCCGTGGTGACATACCACACAGCGCCTTCGTGTCCACTCAATTTGTCATCGTCCCGGGATTGAATGGTCGCCTGAAGTTTCTCCCGTATGCGTCCATAGGCNGCAACAGGGTCATCACCCGCCTTCAAGTGGCCCAGATGGGTTGGAACAGGGACCCCCAGCCGGTCGATTTCATCGATGGATCTGTATTGTCCATCCATCGATGGATCTGTATTGTCCATCCACGTCGACCCCAAACAGCAAAGCGCAATCAAGTGGCGTGTCATAAAGCATCAAATGAGCGTTTCGGGACCCGAAAAGTTCAAAACTCAATGAGCATCCGTTTATCACCGGAAGCTCCGGAATTTGTGGATAACGTTCCAGCATCTCTTTCCACATGTCGAGAAAATTGCCCCATTTTCCATTTCGGAGGACTGGATGAAGTCGCAGTTTATACGTCACGTACGCCATGTTTTCGCCGTCTTTGAACCGGTATTCAAAGACATTTGTCCCATCGATCTTTTCGTAGATATCTATCTTTTTTACGGATGGGAAGTGAAATGCGCCGGCCCGATCAAACGGGTAACGCAACTTCGGAGTGGCCAGAATTCGCTGGGGCGCTTCCCGGCCTTCCACTTTGAGCAATGCGAGGGCGCCATAGCGGTAATCCGGCTTCAGTGAGAGGCAGCCCGCCAATCGCAGCTTGGAAAAAGGCTCTATTACATCAAAGGGTTCCAGCCACTTTTCTTCTATTTGGAGTAAGGCCATGGCCTTCCTCACATCGGTCAGTCCCATATCCATTGAATCTCCCTTGCTGTCATCTGCGGCCCTGTTTCACAGGATTTAACCGGGCAGGCAACTCTTTTTGAATCAATTCTCTGAAAATATCAAGTTTTAATATTCCGGCTTTGATCGGGGGATAGTGACGCTACGTCATTTTATCACTTTTCAGGCGCTATGGAATACTATAGCTCTCGTACCAAATTCGCTCCCCTACTCTTTACCTATCACAACATAGGGGCGAATCTTTTCAAGGTTTTTTGAACCAAGTCCCTTCACTTTGAGCAAATCATCTATGGTTTTATAGGGCCGACCGGCTATAATTCTATCAGCAAGAGTTGGACCGATTCCTTTGATAACCACAAGTTTTTCTTTGCCGGCAGTGTTTAGGTCAACTAAGCCATCTGAAAATCCGGCTTTTTTTACCTGACTCTGTAAGTCCTTTATTTCTTGGTCCTCACTTCGTTGTGTAGCGCGGAATTCTGCAATCCGATCGGAATCACTTTCCGACCAAATGCCGACACGTTTCAACATGGCCGACATCTCAAGATCACGAAGTCTTTCCATCATTTCACTACGTGATACCCCATCGGGTGTTTCCCTGCCTATTCCGTGAGTACGGGCAAGACCATTCTTAACGAGTAGACTCGCCAAATCATTTCCGTCGGCAGTAGTGATGAATCCATATATCCGACCTTTGGCTGACCTTCCTAACGCACTTGCAAGGGCTGTATGAACAGTAAAAGGTTTGACAAGGATATGATCAACAAAAGCTTTTGCTTCTTTACCGAAATGAATAGTACGTGTTGCATCAGACAATCCAAAATAACGTGTCTGTTCCCGCACCCTCTGTGCATCACTTTTAAAGGCAGTTAAGGTTTCAGCACAGTCAACAAAATAAAGCCTCACATGGAAAGTTTTCCGATCAGCTTCCACAAAAAAACTATCCCCATCATTTGCTGGATTATTTATCAATTGCGCATTGGAGAACATCTGCAAATCAGCAGCAAATAATGGAAGGCTGCCTCCAAACATCAGCACTGCTGTTACGAATAAAGATCTGAGTTTTGATTGAATAAATCTTTTCATAATGTAACCTTACTGGCCGAACGACAAGGTGATAGGCCGGGCGGTTTTGGAGAATTAGCCTGGCGGACGGACTGATGATCCCGAAGGCGATAATTTTTCAAAAACCGCACAACATAGCCCGGTCGCCTTCCCCGGCTTGTTCTGCCGATTTGTCGCCATTAATGCAGTTCGGAGCTAATTCGTTCAGAAAAATTTTTTTTCAGGAGAGGCTGATATGGCACGTCGCGTTTGTTTGCCAATAATTTCAGCCCCTGAATCATAGACTCAGGGAGCCTGATGGATATTGTACGAGTTGAGGGTTTTAGCTTCGGTAAGATAACTTCCTCTGCTTCAAACCAATTTATTCGGCTTTCATGTTTTCGCTTAATGTTTCTCCAATATACCGGTCATGATTATCTGCCCAGTCAGGTTTGTCGAGTCTGAATCTTCCGATAAATTTTTCCAAGCATNCCTTTTANTAACAGATCACGGATTTCATGTAAAGTTTAAATGGTGAGAACGTCCCCGTCTCTCTGACCTACGNCTTGCGGGATTGCGGCTGGAATCGCAGGGCGGGGACTTCACCATGAAAACACTTTTTGACCACGAATCANACGAATCAGACGAATGAATGTCGTCAGGTTACAGATCGTTTACAGATCGTTCCCAGGCTCCGCCTGGGAATGCATGTTTGGAGGCTCTGCCTCGGTTTTCATGGCTAAGGGTGACAAATCCTTTGTCATGAACGTTTACCATGAAAACACTTTCGAACCTCGAATCACACGAATAGAAGGCTTCAAATCCTTTTTCTGTGTGAGAGGCTTGCAGCCTCGATCATCGTGGCAACATGCCACTCTCACGGTCTATTTTCATGTGCGGGGTTGACTTGATCGTGCCATGACCGCAGTGGTCGGTTGTTTCAAAATCGCTACAAATCTATTGTCTGCCAGGAAGAGACCTATTTGCGGGAATTGGTGCGGTATATTCACCTGAACCCTGTTCGTGCAGGAATGGTTGAAAGCCTTGATGAACTAAAGCGATATGAATTTTGTGGCCATAGCGCCCTTACTGGAAAAGTGAAAAGAAAATGGCAGAACACCGATTATGTCCTGAGCTATTTTGGAAAACGTAAGTCTGAAGCGAGGAAAGCATATCAAGTCTTTGTTGAAGAGGGTATTAGCCAAGGGCGAAAGGAAGAATTGACCGGCGGAGGATTGATCCGAAGTCTTGGCGGTTGGACTGAAGTTAGAGATGCTTTGAAGGGTGGCGGTCGTATTATGAGCGATGAACGAATTCTGGGTGATTCGGAATTTGTCGATTCGGTTATTTCACAATCTGATGAGCATTATGAGCGAAGGCATAAACTGAGACGGCAGGGATATGATCTGGA
>DUZB01000250.1 GCA_013349725.1 Deltaproteobacteria bacterium
AGTGAGCCCCAGGTCCTCCCGCAGAAGGTCCACCACCCGCCGGTCCGGGGCTGCTTCGATCTCTCTTTCTTCCCCGTTCAGTACAAAACGAATCATCATGTTTGATTCCCCATAATCCTGCAACTCTGACCCTCTAAACCTCTCACCTTCTACCCCTCCCAATGTTCCATACCCTTAAGTACCCGCTCCGGCGTCAGGGGCCAGCAGGCAAGGCGCACCCCCACGGCGTCCGCCACCGCATTGGCAATGGCCGGAACAGGTCCGCTCGTACCTATCTCTCCTACGCCCTTGAGTCCAAAGGGTCCGGTGGTTTCGTGGGTCTGGACCGCCTCCACAACCATATCCGGCACGTCCATGGACGTGGGGAGGATATAGGCAGCCAGGTTCCGGGTCTCCACCTGCCCGTCCCGCACCTTGAAGTCCTCCATAAGGGCATATCCGAGACCCTGGGCCACGCCCCCGTGGATCTGCTGTTCATACACCTGTGGGTTGATCACCCGGCCGCAGTCGCTGATGGAAAGGTAATGCCGAACATCCACCGTACCGGTCAGTTCATCCACCTCCACACAGGCCAGATGGGCCGCATAGGAGAAGACCGCGTGTCCCAGTCCGTGGATGCGGACCTCCTCGGGAACCGCAATCCGATCCGGGGCAGTGGGGGCCCGAAAGCGATGGGTAACGGTCCTTTCCGATTCGGTCAGGAAAGAGGCCAGACCGGCAAGGGGAATTTCGCGGCCGGAAATGAGGTGCCTTACCATTCCGGGACCCAGTGCCATTTCCTCCAAAGACCCAGCCATGAGAAAGTCCGTGGCCTTTTCCAGCAACCGTCGTTTCAAGGATTCGCAGGCTCCTATGAGCGCATTTCCAAAGGTGTAAGTACAACGGCTGGCAGCGGCCGAACCCGAGGGAAGGGTCCTCTCTGTATCCGGCAGGACCAGTTCAAGGACGTCAGGGGTCTGGGCAAGGATGCTTCCTGCGATATGGAGGCATGTAGCGGCATTCCCCTGGCCCATGTCCACCACTCCGGAATAGATCCGTATCCTTCCTTCTCTGGTCAGACTCAATTTCGCGTTGGCCACGTCCGGGACCACCGGACCATAGCCCTGGCCATGCATGAGGGCCGCCGTCCCTACGCCCCGGCGTTTGAAAGGTCCTGCCCCCGCCTTCCACTTCTCCCGTTCGAGATACAGGGAATGGTTTCTAAGAATCATCAGGCACTCCTCCATTCCGATGGAATGCTGAAGAACAACACCGATGGGCGTCCGGTCCCCTTTGTGAAGGGCGTTCCTGAGGCGAATTTCGATGGGGTCCATGTCCAGTTTTCGGGCCAGAAGGTCCATCATCTGTTCCATTGCCCCTGCCACCTGGGCGACGCCAAAAGCCCGAAAGGCCCCGCCGATGGGGTTGTTGGTATAGACGCACCGGGCGGTCAGGGAGGTGTTGGGGATGCGATAGGGCCCCCCCGCATGCTCCAGGGCCAGGGTCATAACAACGCCGCCCAGGTGATCGTAGGGACCCGTATCCAGGATCATGCGCACCTGAAGGGCTTTGAGGATGCCGTCTTTCGTCGCTCCCAGGCGGTAGTGGAGGCGGGCCGGGTGACGTTTGGTCCCGGCCTTAAAAGACTCCTCCCGATCCCAGGCCATCTTGACCGGACGGCCCCCCGCGTGCAGGGCCGCCAGCCCCAGGAGGGTCTGGACCGTAATGCCGTCCTTGCCTCCAAAGGCGCCACCCGGAAAAGGTGCAACCACCCGGACCTGTTGAATATCAAGACCCAGGGCCTCCGCCACCTCGGAACGGTCCCGGAACGGAGTCTGGGTAGAGGCGACGATAACCAGGGTCCCGTCCTGCTCCATGCGTGCCCAGCCCACCTCGGTTTCCAGGTAAGCATGTTCCTGCCAGGGGGACTGAAAATCAGCGTTCACCTCCACAGGGCATTCGGAAAACCCCTCCAGACCTTCTCCAGTCTCAAGATCAGCCTTCAGGAGTAGATTGCCACTGGGATGGTCCTCATGGAGAATGGGGGCATGGGGCTTCAAGGCCTCTTCCGGGTCAAAAATGGCCGGAAGGGGTTCCAGATCCAGAACCACTTGCCCCAACGCCCTTTTCAGGGTTTCCCGATCCTCGGCCAGGACCAGGGCCACGGCGTCTCCGGCATGGCGCACCCGGTCGTCCACCAGGACAGGCTGGTCTTTTCTGACCACCCCCTGCCGGTTCGTTCCTTTCACATCCTCATGGGTCAGGACCGCCAGCACTCCGGGCATGCCACGAGCCTCCTCCACTTGAATACCCTTTACCCGCGCATGAGGCATCCCGGCACGCCTTGCTCCGGCCCAGACCATGTCCGGCCCGTAATAATCCGCCGCGTATTTCTCAGTGCCGGTGACCTTGGCCCAGGCATCGGCCCTGGGAAAGGATGTCCCCACCTCAGGGACCCCGTGTCCCGGTCCGTCCCATTCCCTGGCTCTTGTCAGATACGGGTCATCATGTCTTTTGTCCATATCGATCCGCCTTCAGAGGTGCAAAAAGTAGAGTAGCCCTCAGGTCAGGATTACCCTGAGGGCCGTGACCAGGGCTTCCATGGCCTCCATGGAAGAAATGGTAATCCGGATATAGTTGGGGAAACGGAACGCGGTCATGGTTCGCACCATGACACCCCGAGTCATCAGCTTCCGATAGGCCAGCGTATCGCTGAACGGAAGCCTGACCATGAGAAAATTCCCTTCCCCGGAAATAAAAGGGAGCCCCAGCTCCTCCAGCTCTCGGTGCAGATAGTCCTTTCCCTCGCGGACCATAAGCCTGGTGCTCAGGATGTGATCCTCGGCCGGCAGAGCGGCCAGGGCCGCCTCCTGGGCCAAACGGTTAACCGAATAGACGATGCAGGTCCGGCGGATGGCGTCAACCACCTCGGTGGCGCCGGCCAGATAGCCGATTCGAAGACCGGCCAGGGCGTACATTTTGGAAAAGGTGCGGAAGACCACCAGATTGGGGTAGGTTTCCATGAGGGACATGCAGTTCGGGTAATCCCGGGCCTCCACGAATTCGGCGTAGGCCTCGTCCACCACCACCACGGCCCTGCCGGCGACCCTGTCCAGAAAACCGCACAGGCGTGTTCTGTCCCAGTACGTCCCGGTAGGGTTGTTGGGATTGCACAAAAACAGGATCTTGGTCCGCTCATCCATTCGGGCCAACATGGCTTCATCGTCAAAGGCAAAGTCCCTGAGTGGTGTCAGCCGAGCCTCCAGTCCGGAAAACCGGGCCACCCATTCATACACGGCAAAGGTTTTATCTGCGGTAACGATGTTGTCCCCCTGTTCACAGAAAGCCTTGATCACGAATGCAATGACCTCATTGGCCCCGTTTCCCACCAGAAACTGCTCAGGTTCCCTGTTGAACTTTCGGGCCAGGGCATGGCGCAGGTAAAAGGCGTCTCCGCTGGGATAGAGGGCAGCCGCTTTCGGGGGGAAACCCCGCAGGACCTCTTGGGCCTCGGGCGGAGGTCCCAGAGCGTTTTCATTGTTGTTGAGGCGAAAGAGTCTGGAGCACCCGTACATCTTCATGAGTTCAGGGTCCGGCCTGCTGGGCACATAGGCCTCGAAGGTCTGAATATGCCGGGGCAACAGTTTCTGGGGGGAGAATAAGGAGATCATGCCTCGCTTTGCACCCTTCGTTGAAACACCACAAGGTCTCCTTTGCCGCCGTATGGGATGAGGAGTCTGGGTTCAAAAGCGTTTTTGAGAAGGCCCTGTGTAAAATGGGCCTGCCAGGCGTTTTTCAAGTCCATTTCAAAAAATATGGAGGAAAAGCCTTCTTTCTCCAGCAGCCGAACATGGTCTGCCAGCACCGTTGCAGCATACTCGCCGTAAACAAGCGGCCGGAGAACCGCCCAATGCCCAAACCTGTTCATCTCCGCGGAAAGCACCGAAAAGGAGGACTTCTTTTCCCCCTCCACAGTCACCCATTGTATCTCCCGCGGCAATACGAATTTTTTGTACTGGGACTCAAGGAATGGGGCCAGATCCGGGTGAGCCCAAACAGCGATTCCCTTGTCCTCTCTCAAATGCCGGTAGGAGGTCTCCACGTCAACTCGCGTCCCATCCCCCCTGGAAAAGGTCAGTACGCCGAGAGATTCGAAATATCCAGTGGGGAGACCGGTGCCCGAATACCGGTTGATCAACCCCGCCGCCCCGGACCTGGCGATCTCCTCCATACAGTGATTCAGCAAGGCAACGGCCATTTCCGGGTCCGATTCGGAATGAAAGATATAGGGCCCAATGCATTCCACACCTTCCGGCACATCCCGGCTCCAGAAAAGGGCGCCCCCGATATGTCCGGCCTTATCCATGGCCAGGGCGGCATCCAACTCCCCTGAGGCAAAAATATCCGCCACTTTTCCCGGAAAATCAACTTCAGGCGGATTAAACCGATCCCTGCAATACTGCCTGATCATTCGAACAGCGGCCTTGATTTCTTCCCCATCGGGTCGGCATATGAAAAAGCGGGAAAGGGGCATGGACACCGGCGGCTCCAGATCGCCTATCTCCGGATAGGCCTTATCTTTCACGAATGTCAGAAGAAGACGCTTTCCCACGTATTGCAGGTTAAAGCGATCCACCAGACGGGCGGCGATGAGAAGACCCGCCTCCTGGGTACTTGCCTCATCCTCAAAGGAAGGGATGGCCGTGAGATTGAAGGCCTTCATCTGAAAACCTTCGGCTTCAAAAAGAAAATCCGTCGCCGTGCAGTAGGCGTTGGAACGGCACCGGATTTCCAATTCCGTTTCCGGGTTGGAAATATGGCAGAGATAAAGGAATACCTCTTCTGTAGCCAGGGCCAGGGTCAGGGCCTCCTTTTTCCCCAGCCCGAATGTCAGAGCAGTCTTTTCTACAAAACCGGTGGCCACGGGCAAGAGAACATCATAGGCCTTCAATGTCAACTGAACAGTCAATCGGGGTTCCATTCTCATGACCTCTTTACAGGATAGTATCTATGCCCTGGAATCTCAGTCGGCACTTTCCCGGTTGCGCACAATCATCCCCATCAGGTTGTAGATGAGTCGGGCGATCGTGAAGTCCGGAGCGTGGAAGCCGGCGAAGGGGGCGAATTCCACCACGTCAAAACCTATCACGTTTCTTCCGGCTATCACCCCTTCCAGGATCTGCATCATCTGGTGCCAGAAAAGGCCGCCGGGCTCAGGCGTTCCGGTAGATGGCATAAGGGAAGGATCCAAGGCGTCCACATCTATGGTCAGGTATAGATTGTCTGGAAAATCTTCGGGTAGAATGGAATCGGGAATACCCTTCCGGAAGATATCCATCGCATCCAGCCTGCCGATCCCCAAGTCCCGGCGAAAGACCTCTTCTTCGAAGGACAGGCTGCGAACCCCGATTTGAAACAGGGAAAAACCTTTCTCCAGCACGCGGTGCATGGCACAGGCGTGACTGTGGATGGTCCCTTCATACTCCTGCCGCAGGTCCGCGTGCGCGTCAAACTGCACGACGCCCACCTGCTTGGACAGGGACTCAAATCCGCACACGGCCCCCGCCGTTATCGTATGCTCGCCTCCGAGCGTGACCGGAATCTTTTCCTTATTATAAATTTCTCCCACAAGGCGGCCAAGGCGGGAGAGGACCATATCGGGAGGGCCTTCACAGTCCAGGGCGGGCCAGGTATAAATCCCTTTCTCGGCCGGAATACTGAACCCATCATAGAGTTCCAGTTGCTGGGACGCCCTCAGAATAGCGTCCGGACCGCCACAGGTTCCTTTTCCATAACTGACGCTTTTTTCATAAGGAACGGGGATCACATGGAAAAATGCATCCTCGGGGTTTGTTTCTCCCAGTTCGGAAGCTAAAAAAGAGGGGACCCGCTGTAGGCTCATGACAACCTGCCCTTGTAGTCTTCGTATCCAAATTCCCGAATCACATCAAATTGGTCGGTATCGCTGTCATACAGGGCGATGGACGGAAGTTGAACCCCATTGAACGTGGTGGTCTTGACCATGGAATAGTGGGCCATATCCAGAAAAACAATTTTTTGGCCCACTTGAAGCGGCGCATCAAAAGAATACTCACCCACCACATCCCCGGCCAGACAGGATACCCCGCCCAGACGGCAGGTATACGGTTTTTCCCCGGGCAACGCGGCGCCGACAATATCCGGTCTATAGGGCATCTCCAACACATCCGGCATATGGGTGGGCACACTGATGTCCAGGATGGCAATGGGCAGGTCGTTCTGAACCACATCCAGGACCGAAGCCACCAAGAACCCTGCGTTCAGGGCAACCGCTTCTCCCGGCTCCAGATAGACCTGCAGCGGGTACCGGGCCTTGAAATCCAGGATACAGCGGCACAGAAGATCCACATCATAATCCGCCCTGGTAATGTGGTGGCCTCCCCCGAAGTTCACCCATTTCATGGCCGGGAGGAATTCCCCGAATTTCCGCTCAAAAGCGGCCAGGGTGCGAACCAGGGCATCGGCGTTATGTTCGCAGAGGGTATGAAAATGAAGACCGGTAATCCCGTCAAGGTCGTCCCCCTCAAAATGTCTGCGAAGAACCCCCAACCGGGATCCGGGGGCACAGGGATCGTAAAGGCGGACCTTCCCTTCAGAGTGCTCCGGGTTGACCCTTATCCCGCAGGCCAGGGGCCTTTCAGCGGCCTCTATGACCGGTTTGAAACGCCGCCACTGGGAAAAAGAATTGAACACGATCACATCCGAGAAGCGCAGCAGCGTCTCCATGTCCCTTCGGCTGTAGGCGGCGGCAAACGTATGCACTTCCCCCTGGAACTCTTCCCTTCCCAGACGGGCTTCGTGGGGGGAACTCGCGCACACGCCCCGAAGGGTTTTCCTAAGGAGCGGAAAAACGGAGAACATGGCAAAACCCTTCAAAGCCAGGAGGATTCTGCATCCCGTCCTTTCCTGAACAAGCTGAAGAATTTCCAGGTTTCTTCGAAGAGCGCCCTGATCCACCACGAAACAGGGGGACGAAACCCTGTCCAGATCCAACCCTAAAGGATAACTTCGGTCCATGGCAGCCCGTGCTGGTTCAGTTTTTCCATGAAAGGCGCCGGATCGAACTGCTCCATGTTGTAAACACCTTTGCCCCGCCACGCACCTGTCATGAGCATCATGGCGCCGATCATTGCGGGAACTCCCGTTGTGTAGGAAATGGCCTGGGAACGGACCTCTTCATAGGCCTTCTCGTGATCGCAGATATTGTAGATATAGTATTCTTTCGGTTTTCCGTCCTTTGTTCCCTTCATGAGACAGCCGATACAGGTTCGCCCTTTCGTCAGAGGGCCAAGGGACGCGGGATCCGGAAGCAGCGCTTTGAGGAACTGGAGCGGGACAATCTGTTGTCCTTGATACTCCACAGGATCGATTCGGGTCATCCCCACATTCTGGAGAACCTCCAGGTGCTTGAGATAATTATCGGAAAAGGTCATCCAGAATCGGGCTCGACGAATTCCGGGAATGTGCATGGTAAGCGATTCCAATTCCTCATGATACATGAGGTAGATCTTCCGGGCACCGATCCCTTCCGGAAAATCAAAGTCCCTCGAAACCGATAGGGGCGCCGTTTCCACCCATTTCCCTTCTTCAAAAAACCGACCCTTCGCAGTCACCTCCCGGATATTGATTTCCGGATTGAAATTGGTAGCAAAGGGTTTTCCATGGTCCCCCGCGTTGCAGTCAATGATATCCAGTTCTTCGATAGTGTCAAAATGGTTCTTTTTTGCCCAGGCGCAGAAAACATTGGTCACACCCGGATCAAAACCACTGCCTAAAAGAGCCATAATCCCCCGTTCCCTGAAACGATCCTGATAGTCCCACTGCCATTGGTAACAAAAACGGGCTTCATCGGGCGGTTCATAGTTGGC
>DUZB01000240.1 GCA_013349725.1 Deltaproteobacteria bacterium
GACCAGGCCCCGGAGAGGTTGCCGTTTGGCAGAATAAATCCTTTAAGGGGGGGCAGCAGGGAATCCATACGATCGATTCCTGATTCAAGGAAAGCGATCTTCTGATCGTCGATTGGCTTCAGCAACTGCATGGGAGGCGAGTTTCGCGGAGTCGCAACCCATGCCCCCATATGAAACAGATCGGACTGAATGGTCCGGATATCTTTTAACAGTTCCTTTTCCGTTCCTGGAAAAACAGACTGCAGAACACCAAGGGCGGAATTCAACTCGTCTATGTCGCCAACCGCTTCCACTTGCGGATCACTCTTCAGTATCCGCGTTCCATTGAGGAGTCCCGCAGTTCCCGTGTCTCCTTTTCCTGTGTATATCTTCATTGTTTCCTCTGTTTTTTTGAAGTTTCCGCAATCCGGATTTTTGGGCTTGGACCTAACGCGCTCCATTAGATTTATTTTCTTACTCATAATCTTAATCGTAATCATAATCGGGCGGCTCTAAAGCAGGCTGTAAAAGAGTAAGATTATGATTACGATTAAGATTATGACCTTCCGAACGTACTCTCGACTAATTGGATCAAGTGGGCGAAATTAGAACCAAGCCCCGCGTTTTTACAAGAGCGCCTCTATTCTGTCTACCCGACAGTGCTCTTCAAAGTGGTCCGCAAGTTTATCATACTCGTGAAATCGTGCCATTCTGCCTTTTTTAGGCGCCCTTTCCCGCAAGCCTTTTTCGCGCCTTAAGGCATTGAGAAAATCTCCCTTGAATGCAGGACAATCCAGTATGCCATGCACATAGGCGCCTGCTATCCTGCCGTTGTCCAACGACCATCCATCCTCCCATGTCCGGCGTTTCCCGGGTTCGTGGATGCGCAGAAACGGAGTGCCTGTTTCATTCAGTGGTCGACTTCTCCCCATGTGGATTTCATACCCGTTGATCTTTTTCCGGTTCGTCAGGCAGATGCCGGTTACTTTTCTTACCACTTTTTCTGATGCAAGGACAGTCTCTATGGGAAGTATCCCGACTCCTGGAACTTCTTTTCTGCTGGATTCCACACCCAGGGGGTCCTTGATCACCCGTCCTAAGATCTGGTATCCTCCGCAAATTCCCAGAATGACGCCTTTCGACTCCGAAAAACGCCGGATCTCTTTTTTCCAACCCGATCGGGAAAGCCACAGGGCATCTTCCATGGCATTTTTTGTTCCGGGAAGGATCAGACAGTCATATTTACGAGAGAGTTCTTCCGGCCTGAAAAGGTAATGAACCGCCACATCAGGTTCGTCCGCAAGCCCTTCAACATCCGTAAAATTGGAGATGGCGGGAAATTTCAAGACGGCCACGTTGACTGTTTTCGGTCCGACGGGCTGTCGCAGGAATCTGTCTTCCTGGACGGCGACGGAGTCTTCGGAATCGATGCGGATATCCGCATAGAAGGGTACCAGGCCGAGACCGGATTTGCCTGTCTTTTTTTCCAGGTAGTCCATCCCCGTTTCGAAGAGTTTTGGATCTCCACGGAATTTGTTGATGAGGAAACCGCCGGTAATCTCCCGTTCTTTTCGGCTCATCAGATAAAAACTGCCGATGAGTTGTGCGAAAATACCACCCCTGTCAATATCCCCGATCAGGATACAGGGGGCATTGGTCTTCCGGGCCATGGGAAAGTTGACCAGATCGTTTTCCTTGAGATTCATCTCACAACAACTTCCGGCGCCTTCCATAACAATGACATCATAATCCCGGGCCAACTTCTCATACGATTCCATGACGGTTTTTTGGAGCAGCGGTTTCAGTTCGTAGTAACGGCCGGCATCCATACTTCCAAAAACCTTTCCCTGGAGAATTACCTGGGAGCCCTGCTCGGATGAAGGCTTGAGAAGGATGGGATTCATGTGTACGGAGGGAAGGAGTCCCGCGGCTTCAGCCTGGACAACCTGCGCCCGTCCTATCTCCCCGCCTTCCACGGTGACGAATGAATTATTGGACATGTTCTGGGCTTTAAAAGGCGCCACCTTGTAACCCCTTCTTTTGAAGATGCGGCAGAAAGCAGCGGACACGATGGACTTTCCCACATCGCTTCCCGTACCAAGAAACATGATCGCTTTTGCCATTTTTCTATCAACCGGTCAAAGGGTTAAGAGAATCAGAAGGATTATGGACCCTGAAACGGCCAGCCATGCGGTTCGAATCAACATGGAGGCTGTCTGCCTGATCTGTGATGACGACGGGTCCGGGTTTCCTTCCCCAAGCCATGGTTTATCCTTTTCCCCGGTCGGGTATACCGTGGGCCCGCCCAATCGAATATTCAGTGCGCCAGCCACAAAGCTCTCCGCATGCGCGCTGTTGGGAGAAGCATGTTTCAACCTGTCTCTCAAGGCGGTTTTTATTCCTTTTATTGCCTTCAGATTTGAAATCCATGCGCCCGCAAAGAGGACTGGCAGGGACAGGCGTGCAGGAAAAAAATTCATGATATCATCTAATTTTGCACTCGCCCAGCCAAATTCCAGGAACTCGGAATCCTTGTACCCCACCATGGAGTCCAATGTGCTGGCTACTTTAAAGGCAATCATGAAAACCATCGCCGCAGTGACCGTTGTGAACCCTAAGAGGTAGCCTAATATTCCTCCCGTCAGGTACCAGAAGAGCGGGGATAGAAAGCCATCCACGAAATTCTCCGCCAGGGTCTCGATGGCGGCCCTGCTGATGCCTTTTTCATCCAGGAATTGAACATCGCGACCGACTACCATGGCAACGCCGGCCCTTGCATCGGGAAGGTTCCCTCGCTCAAGGGCACGGGTCACCAGTTCCGTGTGTGTCACGAGGTCCTTCAAGGCAAGGCAGGAATAGCAGACAAACAGGTCAAATGCCAATCCAAGGAACAGGTATATTTCATGAAACAAAAGGTGAACCGTTAAAAAAGCCGCGAAAAAAAGGAACTCCATCATGGCCGTAAGGAGAATGCCTCCCTTCTTTCCTCCCAGTCCTACGCGCTTCAATATGCGCGTCAAGAGTCCAATGCACCGTCCCATGAGCCTGATGGGGTGAAGACGGTAACGGGGATCGCCAAGGATCAGGTCCAGGAGAAAAGCGAGAAGAATGATGATAGCCAATGCAAGCATGAATTGTAGTCCTGTCCGGATTAGGAAAAAGAGGATACGAGGGAGATGAACCGGTCGTTCTCTTCAGGTTTTTTCAAACCGATGCGAAAGAAATTGTCCTCGAGTGCTGGAAAGTTTCTGCAATCCCTGATGTACACCCCGTTTGAGAGAAGGTGTTTCAACAGGTCGTCCAGATTCCCGGTTTTCGTCCATTGACAAAGAATATAATTGGCGGAAGGAGAAAATGGGATGATGCCATCCAGGCTGTCAAGTTTCTGAAATACACGCACACGTTCCTGCCCGACAAGCGACCGGGTTTTTGCGTCATAGTTGCTGCACTGAACGAGGAGAGAGGCGACACGATCTGCAATCCCGTTAACGGCCCATGGCTCCTTTGCGTTCCTCAAGCGTGAAATAACCGCCTCATCTCCCACGATCCCTCCCAGTCTCAGACCCGCGATGGAATAAAACTTGGTCAATGAGTTCAAAACGAGAAGATTGGACCTGGGTTTTTCGGTGAGAAGGCTGTCGCTTTTCCAATTGTCCAGAAAATGAACAAAAGCTTCATCTACAATGAACCATTTTTCTGGAAATCGATGGGCCAAATCCAGTATGAAATTCTTTGAAAGAAGGTTGCCCGTAGGGTTGTTCGGACGGGCGATCCAGAAGGCATCCACATCCTTGAGGGTTTCCTCCATTTGTCGCGTTGTCGGGAATGCAAAATGGTCGTTGCGGGAAAGAGGAAGTTTGACGACCTTTGCACCAGCCAGGAGCGACGCCCGTTCATAATCGTGGAAGGAAGGGGCCATTACCGCAACGCGCTTGAATCCAAGCACCCTGGGCGTCAGGTAGATCAACTCTGTGGAGCCGTTCCCGGCCAGGAAATTTCGGGGGGAAATTCCACAAGCGGTTTCGTAATACGTAGCTACGCCATCCCCTTCCACACTGGGATACTGCTCGATGCATTCCATCAGATCCGGCCAGTTTTCTCTAATAATGGCCGGGGGACCAAGGGGGTTCAGGTTCACGCTGAAGTCCAACACAGGCCTGGGTGACACGCCCAGTCTGATCATGTCCAGTTGGGGGGTACCCCCGTGTTTATATTTTAAATCTTTCTTCATTATTCCTCCGGATTCGATAACTTACTAAAGTTATTCATCCAAAAAATAGAGGTTAACAACGGGCTTGGTTTTAACGTGGCCCGTTAGATTTATTTTCTTACTCATAATCTTAATCGTAATCATAATCGGGCTGCTCTAAAACAGGCTTTAAAAGAGTAAGATTAAGATTACGATTAAGATTATGACCTTCCGAATGTACTCTCGACTAATTGGATCGAGTAGACGAAGTTAGAACCAACCCCCTAAGAGCTAATCACTCAAACCAGGCCTGAAGTAAATGCCATTCACCATGGCGTTCAGTGCCATCTGCAAAACAGGCGGCAGTTTATCGACGGGCAGAAGATCTTTCATTTCATCGATCTTTGCTCCAGCAATTTTCTCCGCCATGCTTCTGCAATTTACCTCGTGAGCGCTCAGATCCGTAACCAGCCTTTTTTCATAATCGTCACTGATGGTGAACGAGGCTTCCAGAAAAGAGGCGTAAACGGGTTCCAGGAGGAGTTCTTCAAGGGATGCTGCAAGATTCGCATTTTTTTCCTTATAAGCCTGATCCGAGAAAACCAGTTCTGAAATAGAGATGCCGCGTTCCATCAGTCGACGGAAAACATTTCGTTTCTCCGTAAGGCCATTCTGTTTATAGATCGCTTCTTTCACGCCGGAATAGACGGCCTTTGCGATTAATTCCCCCATTTTGGAATGCCCGCCCGCATTGTCAATGGGTGTGCCTGTTCCCTGAACAACCAGGATATTGTCTGTACCTGTTCCTGTGGCCTGATTCAGGAGAGGGGTGTAGCTGCTCCGGACATCCAGGTCCTGCAGGGCGGCTGTCTTGGCTTCCGTGGCGCTGATGATTGCCCTTGTCATGGCCCTGGCGCTGAGCCGCATATTGGGCAGAATGAGGATATTGATGGTTCCCGGTTCATAAAACCCGGCGATATCCTGCGACATTCGCACGGCGTTTGACGTAACGCCCGCGGTTACCAGGGCATAGACCTCCATCTCCTTAAACCGTTCTTTCACGATGGCCAGGTGATCCATATCAGCGCCCGTAAAAAGAAATGCCGATGTTTTGTCGGACTTTCCGATAACCCCATATACGCGATCTCTTTCCCCTTTTAAACCGGACTTGTGGCTGAGGCCCCAGCAGGGAGGAGGGGAGAAATGATTCCCCACGGCCTCCATCCCTGTCCGCTCTCCTTCAAGGGTTGAAACGACGGTCAACGGTTCGTTGAAATCGATGATCANGGTTTTATTTTCAAAGTCGTGAATCCAGCTGGTTGAAATGCGCGCATTTTTTACATAATCAAGAGCAAGATGCAGTTCACGGGATTGGAAAATTTCTTCAGGAAGGATCTGGTCTGTTTTTTTTGAAAACGCTTCCCCATAAATGGTGGCTGAGAGCCAGGAGACAAAAAGGCCCGTTCCCGTAGAAGCCGTCGATGCCAGAGTGCAGGGGAAATAGAAAACCTTCCCTTCCTTCACGGCATCCACATCCTTCCAGCCCGGGAGATCGTAGAGCTCGGTTGCGAGTTTTCTGTCGCTGCCGCAGCCATAGATAACCTGAGGGTTAAATGTAACCCACTCTTCTTTCGTTATGGATATGGTATTCCCTTTTCTGCCTAATTGCGGTGGAATGCCGCCCGCTGCAGTGATCAGTTCATTCTGAATGGAATTATCCCCCGGGATCATGATGCCGTCCTGACCCATGCTGCTGTCCTGTCCTATTATGCGAATGACCCTCTTCCTTTTTGCATCGGGTATTTTGGCAACTTTCTTTTCAATCATTTCCAACCGGGAACGGATTCGATCCTTGAGCTTTTTGGCTTCTTCCGGTTTCTGGAAAACTGTTCCAAGCAGGTCGATATGGTCGTATAGATCCTGGATATTTTTGATATCGATAATATTCAGTCTGCATTCGCCGTTCTTGAAACGCTCTTTGACACTTTCGTGGACGGGGGACAAAAAGATCACGTCCGGTTTCAGCGCCTTGATGGCTTTCACGGAAGGGGAAGAGAGGCCTCCCACATTGGATATAAGTTCTGTCCCGGGGGGATACACACTTTGGTATGGGATCCCTTTCAACGAAACCTCTGCGCCGATGGCGAAAATAATCTGGGTGATCACCGGAACGAGAGAAACCACCCGTGAAGGTGCTTCCTTTCCAAAGCCGTATTGCGCGAAGGCAAAAAAAACCAGGACGATCAGTGTGATCGCAACTTTTTTCATCGTATAAGGCCTTTTCGGGTTCCTGGAAACCGGGCAAAAAAAACCCGGACGGAAAAATTCCGATCCGGGGATGTCCCTTTTTTATCCTCAGAATGGCGCTGGTCCCCTCTGTCCGCGAAGGGCGCAGTCTGTTCTTTCAGGCAGGTCTTCTGACTCTCGGATCATCCTCTTCCGTGAAATCTCCCGTAAGGATTCTCAACGGAATCTGCCGCGCCTTCCCATTCTTTCTTCCCATTCGAACAGTGGCAATGTTGCGGCACTTGTCCCCGATCACAGCGGCGGGCCCGTCCCGTTTATAACGGTGTTCCCTATTAAGCCATGTAATGTAAGGCGCCTGAGTCTTTACAGTTTATCAAAAGGATGCCGGAAGTCAACCATAATGTTTGCAGCAATTCTAAATACCGAGATCCTTTCCCCCGGATTGCAGCAGGATAGGTCTTGTTGCTTTTTTTTTGTATGACTTACCCCATATCAACCAGCGACCGGATTTCGGTGACCTCGAAGACCACTCCCGCCACGATCATCTTGGCTGCTTCAGGACCTGCGTGTTTGGCGATTGCCTCTCTCACGCTGTCCAATACAGGACCTTTTTTTTGGATTTCACGCACTTTGAGATACAGGCGATATCCGGGAGTTTTGAACGTTACAGGACTTTCGGTGATACAGAAAAACACAGCCAGGGGATTTTCCTCCAGGTTTTTCAACGATCGGTTCGCGCCCAGCCCCATGATAACCGTGCCGTTCTCCATAACCCTGATGCTGCCAAAATAGGCCACATCGGGCTGGCCCTGTTTGTCTGCAGTGCCAAGGGCGCCGACACGGCCGGACATATTAACGATTTCAATGATTTTTTTGCTGATTTTTATCATTTTTTTGCTCCTTTCCAGTTGCCGTTTATCTTGATTGAACGAATCACTCTCACATCCAGTGGGAGGATGCTTCATGTTTTGATTCTATGTGAAACCTGTGAAGAAAGCGAGAGGAAAGATGTTTTAATGGAAAGATCTTGTAATCATTTGGCAATAAGTGCTATTTCTGCATCTCACTGACGCCCATGGATGTTTGTTTGAAATATTTTATTTTTGTAAAGCGGCTCCGGCTTGTGCATATTGGGAATCAAGGGGCTTTCCAACAGGGTGAATGAAGACGATGAAAAATGAGAAAGGGAAAAAGGTTATTTTTTTTGGATGTCCGTTGGATTGTGATGAGCGGGATGAGTCCATTCAGGAAAAAATTGCCTGTATGGCAGGGGGTTTGGAAAACGCGGATACTTACGACTGCGTCATGGCTTTTATAAGAGAGGAAGTTCCCGGTAAACGGTGGGAAGAGATGGGTTCGCTGGATGTTCCCGAATGGCTTCATTCTTCTCCGAACATTGATCAAAAAGAATTCATGAATCCGGATAATTTCGTGGCTTTTGTGGATGGCGGCGGG
>DUZB01000366.1 GCA_013349725.1 Deltaproteobacteria bacterium
AAGGACAATCGCTGGCACCGGCGGGAAACACCCCTTCTGGGAGGAGTCAGCATCTTCTGCTCTATGATGGCGGCGTGGTTTCTTGGCGCCTGGGTCTCGGGCCTTGCCGCTTTCCCTGATGCGTACCTTCTCCTGCTGTTATGCGCGGGAGGAATTTTCGCGCTGGGCCTTGCAGATGATATCCTGAATATGGACCCGCAACATAAGCTGGCGGGACAGATCATCATTACTTCATTGCTCCTTTTTTTCGGTTTTCGATTAGATTGGACCCAATACCAGACCATCAACCTCTTTTTTTCAATCCTCTGGATCGTGGGCATTACCAACGCGTTCAATCTGTTGGACAACATGGACGGCCTTTCATCCGGAGTGGCTTTTATTTCCGGGGCTTTTCTTCTTGTTTTCTGCTTTTTCGACGGAAATCCGGGACCATTGGATCAGCCTTTTTACCTTACCCTGGGCGCCTTTTTAGGGGCTATCCTGGGTTTTCTGGTTTTCAATTTCAATCCGGCCTCCATATTCATGGGGGATGCAGGCAGCCTGTTCATGGGCTTTACCCTGGCCTGCCTGACCATATCGGGGAGTTCCAGGCATACCGGAGGAACCGGATTTTTCAATCTGGCCTCCATTATCTCAATCCCGATACTCATCCTTTTTATTCCAATCCTGGATACCGGCTTTGTCAGCATCATGCGGAAGCTGTTTCGAAGACGGATTTCCCAAGGGGGGCGCGATCACTCTTCTCACCGACTGGTGGCCATCGGATTCAGTGAAAAAAAAGCCGTCCTGATCCTGTACGCTTTTTCCGTCACTTCGGGCCTTATGGCACTCCTGATCAACCGCCTTGCCGCCGGGACGGCTATCGTCATTGTCATCTTGTACCTCCTGTTCATCCTGTTTTTCTGGATCTATCTCGCCCGAGTCAAGGTCTATTCGGAAAAACCGATCATCGATTACGAAGGCGCCAGGGGGATTACGACAATTCTCCTTCAGATAACTTACAGAAGAAGAGTATTTGAAGTACTGCTCGACCTGGTGCTCATCACGATTGCCTACTACACCGGCTATCTTCTCAGATTTGAGGGGACAATCGGTCCCAACTTTGATTTTTTTCTGAATTCCCTTCCGGTGGTCATTGCCTGCCAGGTTCTGTTCTTCTATATTTTCGGAGTGTATCGGGGGGTATGGGAAGATACGAGCATCAGGGATCTGATCGTGTACGGCAAAGCCATAACGGCCGGCACGGTTGTTCCTATCCTGATCCTGCTTTTCATGTACCGATTTCAAAGCTTTTCAAGGGCTGTTTTCGTCATTTACTGGGGGCTGATGATCCTTATGGTGTCCCTGTCCCGGCTTTCTTTCCGTCTCCTTGATGAAGGAATCCGAAAAGGAAACCGGGTGGGGAACCGGGTCCTGGTATATGGGGCAGGACTTGGAGGACAGATGACCATGCGGGAAATTGAAACCAACAAGGGTCTGGAAATGATTCTTGCCGGCTTCATGGATGACAATCCCTCACTGAAAAAAAGAAAGATTCGCGGCTATCCTGTTTTCGGTGGCATGGCAGACCTGAGAGAGGTGATTGAAAAACGGCAGATCAAGGAGATCATTATCTCCTTCAGGGAAAAAAGCGCTGAAAAGAAAACGGAAATTCGAAATCTCTGCAGCGATATGGGAATCGACGTGAAGATCAAGGAAATGAAGCTGCACATTGAATAGCGAAATCACGAAGCGCTGTCCTCCTCAACAATCAGTTTCTTTTGTTGTCGAGCCAGTTTCTGCTTATCCGCCACTTTATCGGATTCATCCATAATCTCCCTCCCCAGGATTTCCTCAAGAACATCCTCAAGGGATATGAGGCCCGACAGGCCTCCATACTCGTCAATGACTACAAAAAGATGCTGTTTTAATTCCAGAAATTCCATAAGTACGCTGTTCAAACGGGCTGTTTCCACCACAAAATGAACCGGTCCCATGAGGTCGCCAAGAGTGTAGTCTTTTTTTCCGTGGGCCACAGCAATAAGGATTTCTTTTGTCAACGCTATCCCGANGATATCTTCCTGGTTTTCACCGTAAACGGGGACNCGGCTGTGTTCCCATCTTCCCGTTACCTCGATAGCTTCCNCNACCGTGAGNTTCCTGCTGAGAGAGAAAACAACNGTCCGGGGCGTCATCACATCTTTGGCTCTCTTTTCATGGAGNGTGAGGATTCTTTCAATNGCAAGCTTCTGATANGGCTTAATNNCCCCGCTTCGCTGGCTCAGATGNGCCATGGCCTGAATNTCTTTCGCTGTAATGGATTCTTCCTGATGCCCCTTGCTGATAATGCGCGTGACGAGGCCGATGAGCCAGATGAAAGGCGTCATGATCCAGACCAGTCCTTTTAAAGGATAGGCCACAAACCCGACAAGAGAGCGACCATACATCACCCCCACAGTCTTGGGGATAATTTCCGAAAGGACAAGGATCGCTAATGTAAAGAAGGCCGAAAAATAGATCAGCCATTCCTTCCCTAAAACAACGGTCGCAGCCGCCCCCGCGAACGCGGCCCCCGCTGTATTGGCGATGGTATTGAGACTCAGAATGGCCGCTATGGGCCTGTCCACGTTGCGTCGCAGATTTTTCAATATGGCGCCGCCCGGCCGTTTTTCCTGAACCATCACCTCAAGTTGCCTCCTTGGAACCGAATAAAGAACGGATTCAAAAAGAGAGCATATGGCGGATATCAGGATGGCAAAGCTCACTGCAAGGATTAATTCTATCATTCTTCACAACCCTTCCATTTCATTGGTTCCGGAGCAGATTTCCGGTTTGTTTTTCAGGGAATTTCAGTTTCACGGCCGTGTTTCCTCTTCCGACATCTTAACTCTTTTTCATGAGAAAACTCCCCGTTCTTCTCTATGTTCTGAAGCTCCTGCGGTCGGTTGATGTTGAGAAAAGACCTGAGTTCGGGGTCGAACCGCATGATTTCTTCTGCCTTTACATACCTTACGGAAACGCTCGGAAACAGCTGAATAATCTGATAGTTTCCCGAGTGGATGAGTTTTTCGATAGGCGGAATGCATTTCTTCCCGTAGAAGGCGTGAAGAGCTTCCAATTTCCACGTTATTCTGGGAATGACCACATCGAATCGATTTTTTCCATTTCTTAGGCCGGCCATGTAACGGATTAAATCCGGATTTAAAAACGGCATATCACATGCGACAAAAAAACCCGCTTCTCCCGTAATCATCTGCAATCCGGTATAGATCCCTCCCAGCGGGCCAAGTTCCGGTATGATGTCCCGGTGCATGGGCATATCCAGATACGCATAGTCCTCCGGGCTGTTCGTGATGATCACGGTTTCCTCGAAGACTGCCCGGAGAACCCCTGCCACCCTCTCTATGAGCGAAATCCCCTCAACCTCGACAAAGGCCTTGTTAAGGCCGTAACGACTGCTTCTTCCCCCCGCTAAAATAACGCTGGAGACATCCGTTAAAGGGATTTTTTTTCTACGCGCTGAATTCTTTAATGCGACGGGCATGGGTATAAATCCGATTGGTTTTTTTTGCCATATCCACAAGCGTAATATTGTAGAACCTGGCCGCTTCCACAGCTCTGGATGTGGGCCGGGACATGGCTATAAAAAGAGGATACCCTGCCCTGGCCACTTTCAGGATCATTTCAAGACTCGCCCGACCACTGGTAACCGCGATCTTGTCGTGGGGAGTGATTCCCTTCAGGAGAGCAGATCCGATTGCCTTGTCCAGGGCATTATGGCGGCCCATATCCTCACTGTGAACGATGATGTTTCCAGTCGGGTCAAAGAGGGCCGCCGCATGAGTGCCGCCCGTTCTTGAATAAAGAGGCTGGAAACTCTCAAGATTTCTGGAGACTGCCAACAGGATATCCATGGAGAAATGTTGTCTGCTCTTTACCCTGCCCAATCCTTTTTTCAGATTATGGTAATTCTCAGTTCCGCAAATACCACAACTTGAGTAGGAAATTCGCTTTCCGACCGATACCCCTGCAGGGACAGTATATCCCGGAATGGTCATTCTGGCCTCCATGATCTCTTCACCATGGTCCTTATGTACCAGAGAGATTATACATTCCTCAATCTGATTCACATGGTTTATGAGGCCTTCCGTAAAAACAAAACCTGTTGCCAGTTCCTCCACCATTTGCGGTGTGAACATGATAAGGGTATGATTCTGTCCATTAATGATAATCTGCAGGGGGATTTCAACCATCAGATCGGTAATGATCTGTGAAATATCCCCGTTTTTTTGTGTAAATGACCGGAAAGAATAATAAAGATCGTATTTTTTCATGTTCCTCTTTAAAGAAGAATGTTTATTCCTATTGACTTTGGCCGGTAAAATGGTATGCTATGTAATTATGATACAGAATCGGGAATAATGAAAGGAGCATTTTGAGCAGAAACGATCTCATTCAATTAGAAGGCGTTGTACAGAGGGTGCTCGGTGGCGGCACCATGGAAATCCAATGCGAAAACAACATGATAGTCAGGGGCGTCCTTTCCGGCAGAATGAAAAAGCACCGGATAAAGGTGATGGTTGGCGACCGTATCCAGGTCAGCGTGTCTCCCTACGACACATCCCATGGCCTGATAACCTACCGCTTTTAATACCCTCCTTCAGGGATTAATCCCTCTCGCATATTTCAATAAGGACACCGTTGGTTTCTTTCGGGTGGATAAAAGCAATTTTTGCCCCTCCGGCTCCTTTCCTGGGTTCCTTATCTATGAGCCTTACCCCTTTTGCTTTCAGTTCTTCCAAGGCTTCGTGGATATTTTCCACCCTGAAGGCAATGTGCTGCACGCCTTCGCCACGAGCCTCTATATATTTGGCGACGGGGCCATCGGGTTCTGTGGTTTCCAACAACTCAACTTCGCTGTCCGTAATCGGAATAAATGCCACGTTCACCTTCTGCTCTGCAACATTTTCGATGTCTTCGATTGCAAGACCCAGAATATCGGTATAGAATTTTCCCGCCTGCTTGATCTCTTTGACTGCAATGCCTATGTGGTCGATATGTTTAATTTTCATTTTTCCTCCCAGGCTCACTTAAAAAAACAGTCCCTATCGTTTCCGGGTGAACAGGAAATCCAGGGAAAAGACCTTGCCTTTAAAAGGCGTGGTTACTATTATACAGGACTGATGGAATGTACATTACCATAACTTTTATCCCAGATCCAAGGTTTTATCCATGAAACAGGTTCCTTTTCATTTTACGACGGAAAAAAACCCGGGCAACCAAACGTCGGGGGACGCATTTGAAGAATTTGAGGCAACGGAGCTTTACTGCCCGAATTGCTCCCGCGCCGTACCGGTCAACAAATTTCTCCTCTTGGTATTGCCTGATGGAGACAGGTATGAATACCGTTGCAAATTATGCAGTACCAAAGTAGGCGAGAAAAAGGATCATTCAGGGCAGTTTTATTCCGTCCTGAAATAATTAGACCCATTATTGGAGTCTCGCGCTTCGCGGGATAAGGAGAATCATGAAAAGAAAATTATCCATAATACTGATTATGACAACAATCCTCGCAATTTTTGGGGTCGCCGGTGCGACGACATCCTCTTCACCTTCTATTAAAAAGATTGCCATCCTGCCGTTTACTATGAATTCGGACAGGGACCTCAAGTTTCTACAATCGGGCATCATGGATATGCTCAGTTCCAGGCTTGCCTGGAAAGACAAGATAGAGGTCATTGAAAAAGGGTCTGTCCTGAAAGAGGTAGGCGCTTCTACCGGTCCCATGGACAAACAGAAAGCACTGGAGATAGGAAAGGCGCTGGGAGCTGATTACGTGATTCTGGGAAGCCTGACCGTATTTGGAGACAGTGTCAGTATCGATGCAAAGATACTGGATGTGACAAAGGGAGAGGAACTTGTAACCGCCTTTGAACAGTCCAAGGGCATGGATGGGGTTATTCCCACCGTTAATAAGTTTGCGGAAGACATTAATGCCAAGGTCATGGGGAAATATGTCCCTGAACAGGAATCTCGCCCTGCGGCAGTAAAAGAAGAGTCTGGGGCGCTTTTGTCGCCCGATCAGGGGGCCGGTGGTTCCAAGGCCGCATCCTACGTGAAGCGCTTCAAGCTTGAAATACGGGGCCTCGGTGTAGGCGACCTGGAAGGCGATGGAACCAATGAGCTGGTCATGATCGATAAAAATACGGTGTATGTATATAAATGGATCAAAAACACGCTCTCGGAAATCGCCGCCATCAAAGGCAGCTGGTCCCCCAATTATGCCTACGTGAGTGTTGCAGACGTGGATCGAAACGGCCGGGCTGAAATTTATGTCAGCGACTTAACGGTAGCAGGCGTTTCGTCTTTTGTCCTGGAGTGGGATGGCAGCAAATTCAAAGAGATCATCCGTGGACAAAAATGGCTTTTCAGGGTCGTTGAACTCCCCGGGAGGGGCCGAACCGTTGTGGGGCAGGAGAGGGCTAATGAAGGATCATACGTGGGCGATGTATTTACACTTGTGCGGCAGGGAGACAATTTGACGGCCGGAGAACCGATTAAACTTCCCCGTGGCGGAAACGTCTTCAACTTTGTCAAGGCCGACCTCACGGGGAAAGGCGGCGATTTCACCACCCTGTTAAGTCCATATGAGCATCTCGAATTGTACGACGGGCAGGGAACCAGTCTGTGGAAAAGTGATGACTATTACGGCGGAACTCTTGTTTTCATGGAATATATGGATTACACACGGAACCGCATGGCCCGTACGCCACTGAGGGTTTTCCTGCCATCTCCCATCTTTTTAAGCGATGTGGATGGAGACGGAAGGGAAGAGGTGGTTGTCTGCCAGAATATTTCCAAAACCGCGCGCACAACCGAAGACTTTCGCTGGTTTGGAAGCGGAAAGGTTCATTTCATGGCCTGGGATGGTGTGGGCCTTAACACGGCATGGACATCACAGAAACTATCGGGAACAGTGGTGGGCTATGAGGTGGCGGATCTGGACCAGGACGGTCGAAATGAACTCATTATCGCATCCGTTACCAGTGAGAGTTATTTCGTAGGTTTTCCAAAAAGCCGCCTCGTTATGTACGACCTGAAGTAGACAATAGAAAAAAGGGGTATCGCCATATATCCCGGCGATACCCCCCTCGTCGACAATAAAAGATTATGCTATTTTACGGTAACATTTGCTGCAGCCGGGCCCTTTGCTCCCTGCTCTATGTCAAAGGTAACATGATCACCTTCATTAAGTGACTTGAACCCTTCGGCATTGATTGCTGAATGATGAACGAATACATCGGGACCATCTTCCTGCTCAATAAAGCCAAATCCTTTGCTGTTATTAAACCATTTTACGATTCCATTAGCCATAGTGTGACTCCCCCTCCTTTCATAAAAATTTTCTTGGTCCTAAACATAGGGTTGCCACTACTGACAGAACCAACTACTTCTCAGAACCAACTAGCTCCCCAGAGAAGAGAACTTTCATGATTGTGTACATGATACTCTGAATTTTTATAAAATCAAGCTATTTTAAATTGATCCAGCGCCTCCGGCCATGATTTTTCCACTCAAAAGGCAAAAAAGTACCTTTTTAGGGTCTGGAAAGGAATAATTCGTTGGAATTCGCGCACAGATTTAGGCCATATTTGGTCGATCCGATTGAGCAAAACCGCAATCGTGGTAGGACCACGTTCAGGATTTTGCGATTGAGGATTGGCCGAAGATGGCCTGAAGATGGGATGTGAAAACGATGAGTTATTGATTTCCAGACCCTTAGGAGGAACATAAGACAAACCGGCGCTCTCAACACCACATTCCCCCTTGATGATATTCATCCCGCAATCAGAACATCTCTTTGCATCTGCGACGGATTG
>DUZB01000280.1 GCA_013349725.1 Deltaproteobacteria bacterium
CTGAAAGCGTAGTCGAGCTACGTTGAAGACCCATTTTGGTCGATGACGCAGCCATCGGAAGCCGCAGCCGACCGCAGTAGGGATAATTTTCAAACAGGCTCTTAGACCGTTCATTGGATTTATCCGGCCGGATGGGGAAAAATTAAGGCAAGGATCTCCGAATATGCAGAAAAGCGCTTCATTGCCCGTTTCTTGCGGGACCGCCATTCAGGAAGAAATGCGAGAAAATCGGAATGGAAACATACTCCATTTCCCGGCTTCACGCTTTCTCCAATTCCCTGCCGCGTGGATAACGATTCTCCTTTTCCCGATTCTTGTTGCCTGCAGTATTTCCAATGTTCCAGAAAACATGAATAAAGATCTTGTCAGTCATGAGGACCCGATTTTTGACAGACGTTTCGAGAAACTGTCCCTAAAGGATATCAACCTTGAAAATCTGTGGATGAATAGGGTCTATTCAGGTGAACGGGAAGGAATCGTGATCCATCAATATACTTTTGCAAACATTGCCGATGCTGCAAAAGACGGCGTTGTGAATATTTACACCCGCCGGCTTGAAGAAAAAAAGGCCCATTTCGGGATTTCCCCCAACGACATACTTCCCATAAGGATCCCGATTCTTTCCAATATTTTCGACATTATCCCTTTTAAGGTCCCCATCCCCTTCAGAGAAGAGGGATTCAGTCTTGGTTCGGGTTTCATTATTAATGAAAACGGATATATTCTTACCAATGCGCACGTGATCCACAATGCCACGGACATCAGAGTGGTCCTGGCGGGCGCCAGAAGGGAATATCCCGCAACGATCATCGGTTCAGATCGTATGACCGATACTGCGCTTATAAAAATCGAACCGGATCACCATTTGACAGCCCTCCCCCTTGGCAGTTCCGACAACCTGAAGATCGGGGAAATGGTCCTTGCCATCGGAAATCCCCTTGGCCTTCAGCATACGGTAACTTCAGGAATCATCAGCGCCAAGGGAAGAATCGCCCATGAACTGAACGATCAGCTCGTGGACTTTCTCCAAACGGATTCCGCCATCAACCCAGGGAGCAGCGGCGGCCCCCTGTTGAACTTAGACGGAGCGGTCGTAGGCATCAACACAGCCGTCATCTCAGAGGCCCAGTCCATCGGTTTTGCCATACCGATCGACACCGTTAAAGAAGTGATGTCCATGCTGGTTCTGGACGAGACGGAGAGGGGATGGTTAGGCGTAAAAGCAGTCCCCCTGCCCCTTGAAAAAGCGGCACAACTGCTCTACCCCGATGACTGGGGTATTCTGGTCGTGGAAGTTGAAAAAGGAAGCCCGGCAGAGGAGGCCGGAATCAAGCCTGATGACATTATCATTGAATTGGATAAACACTCCCTGAAAAGCTTCCTGCTGTTCCGAAGAAAACTTCTGGGCATGACGCCGGGATATACGATGCATCTGACTATTTTCAGGAACGGCGCCACAATAGAAATTTCGAGTACTCTTGCCAAAAAAGAGAAAGAGGAAGGAATACGATGAAAACCAATTTTCTGACGCTCTACAGCCTGGCCGATGAACAACAGATCATTGCCGAGCAAGAATTCGCGCCGGTCCTGGAGCCTTTTGCAACCCCCCTGCTCTCTCTTTCCAACTCCGTGAAGGAAGCAACCCCTGATCCGGATAGCCCCCATCTACAAATGAATTTTCTGGCCCAGGTCATTAAACACGCTTCAGACGTGGAACATCTTCTTGACCGCTATCAGGCCAGAAACAACCGAAACTGGATCTATTTCCGTGAACTGACCGCCACAGCGAAGAACTTCGGGAAAGCGGCCTTTATCCTTGAAGAGCTCAAGAGAGGGGCGTCTACCATACGTCTGTTTCCCCAGGAAAGTAATGACTTTATTCAGAGGGCCGGAGAGGCTGCCTTTTTTTTCGGAAAAATCATTGCCGATAATTTACTGGAACTTCGAGAGGAAGCCGGGCGTTTGAATCTAAACATTCCCAACGAAGGACCTCTTGAATCCTATGGCGTAAAGCTGACCCATGAAATCATACTCCCCCACACCATTGAGGAAGCGTCCTCTTCAGAAATCGGAGTTACCGCAAGGAAAATAGCGCACCGTTTTGTCAAGTTTGCAGACGATGCGCAGTTCCTAAGCGAAGTGATACGCGAAGAGGGAAAGCTTTTAGCGTCTCAGATTCCCGCAAATATCAACGAAGGAAAGCTTCGGCGTCTTGGGACCGGCCTGCACAACCTGATTTCCTGGTATGATTCCTATCTGTATAACCACAGCATAGAGGGGGAAATACCGGAGCTTAAAGTGCTCCACCATATCTTTTCCATGCAACTGAATCTTTCCAAGATCGCAACCATTATTGCCCATTATTTTGAAAGGCATCTGCTGATTCCCTCTCCCATTGCCGGCAGACTTCAGCAGATTGTCCCCCCTTCAGAGCTCACGAAATCGGCTTTTCATTTCAGTCTCTACTATCTCGCACGGCTTTTCACAGCCGGCAAAGCGGTTGCCGAAACAATTCTGGACCGGATGGTGGAAGAAGTCACCTATGAGCTTTCCGTACCGAAAGGTTTAGGGTTCCACGCCAGGCCTTCCACGTTGGTCGCAAAGGTTGTCCAACACCACGCAGCCGAAGTTAAAATGCTGGTCGATGACCAGGAATTTGATGCCGGCAGCATACTTGAACTGCTGAGTGCCGGGGGATATATCGTTACCAAAAAGCTTGATCGGGTCCGTTTCCGTGGGGAAAAAAGGGCGTTAGACGACCTCAAAATTCTGGCGGAATACAATTATGGAGAAACACGCCAGGGAAAGGATGCTCCGCTTCCAGCCATCCTCTCCTATTTGCGATAAAAACTTGAAAGGTCTTGTGGGTAAAAAGCCAGGGACGGGTTCTGAAAAGATATGTTAAAAACCTCAAAAAACATTTCCTTAAAAACAATCGATTTCAAAATCATTCTCCTTCTCTTCATTCTTTCATTTTTCGGTTGCTACCCGGGCATAAAGAAAGAAGCGACTGTTTCATCCGAGGCCCTTGAGGAGATTACGTTTTTTTACCCGGATTTTTCGGATGATATGGACAGAGATTCTCTCATGGCAGCAATCAGAAACAGTATCGAATATCTGGGTCGGATTCCGGCTGGTACTATTATGCACTACGGACCCCACTCGTTTACACAGACACAGGTCTTAGATAGCCAGAAAGCATTCCTGGAAATCCTGCAGGAAACCCCAAACCCCGCCCAGGTGGCCGGAAAAATCAAAGCGGATTTTCATGTGTATCGCGCAACAGGTGGAGAGAAAAGCGAAAACGTCCTGTTCACAGGGTATTTTGAACCGCTGTACGAGGCGAGCCTGACACCTGATTCCGTTTACAGGTATCCCCTGTATCGAAAACCGGACGACCTGACTACCGTGGATCTTTCCGGTTTCGGAAGCAAATTCCAAGGGCAGAAGATCATTGGGCGAATCACGGGAAAGGATTTCGTTCCCTACTATAGCAGAGTAGATATTGACGAAAAAGGGGTTTTAAAAGGCCGAGGCCTTGAAATCGCCTGGTTGAAGGACCCGGTGGATGTTTCCTTTCTTCAGATCCAGGGTTCCGGAAAACTGATCCTGCCGGGCGGCGAAATCATCACCGCAGGCTACAGTGAAAAAAATGGCCTTGCGTACAGAAGCATAGGCAGATATATGATCGAAAAGGGTTTCCTGACAAAAGAGGAGATGTCCATGCAGGCCATCAGGGAATACCTGGCGGAGCATCCGGAGGTCGTGCAAGATGTCCTTTACTGCAACCCATCCTACGTATTTTTCCGACGGCTGGAAAAGGGGCCTCTGGGCAATATAGGGGTACCACTCACACCAGGAAGATCCATAGCGCTGGATTCAGATCTTTTTCCAAAAGGCGCATTGGGATTCATTATTTGTAAAAAACCGCTCATAGACAACTCCGGTCGAGTGAAAGGATGGGAGGAATTCTCACGGTTCGTGTTGAACCAGGATACCGGAGGGGCCATAAGGGGAGCCGGACGAGCAGATATTTTCTGGGGAAATGGCCTTTATGCCGAGGCCGCCGCCGGGCATCTCAGACATGAAGGCGAGCTTTACATCCTTATCAAAAAGCCTTGAAATAAAAAAGAATCTGGACGCAGATTTCCGCAGATAAACGCAGATTATCTCTGAATTTTTTACGTAATTAGTGCCTGAACAAGGTTTTCGTTCAGGCACTAATTATCCGCGTTTATCTGCGGAAATCTGCGTCCCTATTAAATGGAAAATTTTGAAAAGTCGGCAACGAGCAGAACGAGCGATTCAATCTGTTGAAGCAGGCCGATCCGGTTCTTTCTAAGGATCTCGTTGCCTTTCACCATCACCTCCACCCCGTCAAAAAACAGATCCACCGGCTTTCTGAGTTCCGCCATCACTCCAAGCGCTTGAAAGAACTGCTCCCCTTCAAGCATTTCATGGACCCTGTCTCTCACGGTCTCAAATTTTCCCCAAAGGGTGGTTTCTTCCTGATCCTGAAACAGCCCCGGATCCACAGCAAAGGGAACCGTTTCCTTTTTCAGGATATTCGTTACCCGTTTAAACGTGAAGGCCAGCAGGCTGAAATCTTCCGACTCTGCAGCAAACTGCTTCAACTGTTCAATGCGAGGGCGAATCCTGCGAATATTGTCAAATCCCGCAGACATCACCGCCTCAATCAGGTCGGGTTCATACCCTTCCCCCAGGAGAAGATTCTTGTACCGCTCTCTCACAAAGGCCATCACCCCTGCGGAGGTCTTCTGAACAGGAAACTCGAGTTCCTGATTCAGGTGAAATAGCGCCCGATCAACCAGCCAGGATAAAGAAATCTCCCAGGAAAATGCCTCGATAATCCGGATGATGGCGATAGCATGCCTTCTCAGCGCAAAGGGATCCGCGCTGCCGGTAGGCTCAAGACCCACGGCAAAGCACCCGGCAATGGTATCGATCCGATCCGCAACACCCACAAGGGCGCTCACCTCAGAGGCGGGCAACTTCCCTCCCGCTTTCAGAGGAAGGTAATGTTCTTCAATAGCCGCACTCACCTTTTCGGGGTACTTCTCCAATTGCGCATATTCTTTACCCATTACTCCCTGCAGAGAGGGGAATTCTCCAACCATCTGAGTAATAAGATCACATTTGCACAGACGCGCCGCAAGCCCGACATTTTCGAGTTCCCCGGGAAGGACAATTTCCGCGACCTCTCTTGAAAGATTTTCAAAACGCTGAACCTTGGCAAAAGAAGTCCCCAAATCGGCCTGATAAATAACACGCTTGAGATCTTCGAGGCGATCTATCAGCGGTTGTTTTCTGTCCTCTTCCATGAAAAATGCCGCATCGGAAAGTCTGGCGCGCAAGACCCTTTCATGTCCTTTCCGTACAATGGAAGGGTCTCGTGTTATCGTGTTGTTGACGGCAACAAAATTCGGCAGAAGACGACCTTCCCGATCGTATACCGCAAAATATTTCTGGTGCTCCCTCATGGCTGTGATCAATACGGGATCAGGAAGGGCCAGGAATTTTTCGTCAAAACCGCCGCAGACAGCCGACGGATATTCCACAAGATTGGCCACCGTACTCACAAGTTCGGAATCATCCGGAGGAACCCCTTGAACTTTTCCAGCTTCTTCTGCCGTAATCTCAACGATAATGCGTTCTCTCTCCGCCTGCTCAATCACCACAAAGGCCCCTTGGATTTTCTTCAGGTAATCCTCAACGCCGAACACTTCAAAAAGTTCAGGAGCCATAAAACGATGTCCCCTGGAAACAGTGCCACTGGCAATACCCGCAAATTCAAAAGGGAGAACCTGTCCGTTAAAAAGACCTACAATCCAATGCACAGGCCTTACGAACGGAATGCCAACGTTTCCCCAGCGCATGGACTTCGGCCAGCTTACAGCCGAAATGACTGTTGGCAGAATTTCAGAGAGGATATCCCGGGTCGGCCTTCCGGGGATCGTGCGTTTCAGATAAAGGTATTCGCCCTTCTCTGTTTTTATGCTCTTCAGATCATCAACCGTTACGTCCTGCTTTTTCGCAAAACCAACCGCGGCTTTTGTGGGCCGACCTTCCGCGTCGTAGGCAACACTCAAGGGCGGACCCGTTATTTCCTGCACCAGATCCTGCTGTGTCTCCGCAATGGCTTTCCCGATGAGAACGAGTCTCCTCGGAGTTCCGTAAGTGTATATCCCCCCGGCAAGATCAATCCGGTTGGCTTCAAAAGCCTTTTCCGTGAGACTTTTAAGGTCCCTCAATCCCCCTTTGAGATACCCCGCAGGGATCTCTTCGGTCCCTATTTCCAAAAGCAGTTCAGCTACCATTTCTATTTCTCTCCAGAAGCGGATACCCCATTTCTTCTCGCTGGGCCAGATAGTTTTTTGCAGAGAGCCTCGCCAGTCTCCTGATCCGCTCTATATATTGCGTACGTTCGGTGACGCTGATAGCGCCCCTGGCGTCCAGGATATTGAATGTATGAGAGCATTTCAGGCAATAATCATAGGCGGGGAGCACCAGACCCTTATCCCCGATCCGGAGACCCTCCTGCTCATACAGCTCAAACAGTTTCAGAAGCATCTCCACGTCGGCCATTTCAAAATTATAGGTGGAAAGCTCCCATTCGCCCTTCCGATGCACATCACCGTAGAAAATTCTGTCATTCCATTGCAGGTCGTACACATCTTCTTTTTGCTGGAGATACATAGCGATCCGTTCGAGCCCGTATGTGATCTCGACGGAAATGGGATCCAGTTTCACACTGCCGGCCTGCTGAAAATAGGTGAATTGGGTCACTTCCATTCCGTCCAGCCACACTTCCCAGCCAAGACCGGAAGCCCCCAGGGTAGGCGATTCCCAATCATCTTCCACAAACCGTATATCATGCTCCAGGGGATCAATACCCAGGGCTTTCAGACTTGCCAGATAAAGGTCCTGAATATCGATCGGTGATGGCTTGATAATCACCTGATACTGATAATAGTGGCCAAGACGGTTTGGATTCTCTCCATATCTGCCATCGGTGGGTCTTCTCGATGGTTCAACATAAGCAACTGACCAGGGTTCCGGTCCAAGGGCCCTGAGCAGGGTCGCGGGATTAAATGTTCCGGCGCCCACTTCCAGGTCATACGGTTGCTGGATCACACAACCATAGTCTGCCCAGTATTTTGTGAGAGTCATAATGACATCTTGAAACTTCATAAGTACTCCAGGATACGTTATACTTGAACAAAAAGTGCCGTTCAGGGTTGGCTGTTTCCGCCCGCACGGAATTGCAATGCGGGTTCAACATGCAGCGATTCTTTAAAGGGGGGAAAGTTATCATTTCCCTCATTGCTTGTCAATTATTCTTCGAAAAACCTTGACGTCTCGCGTCCTGGCGCAAGAGCTGTTGGGTCCCACCTCGCCCGGGTCAGTGAGGTCGAGGTGGTGCGGTACGTGGTAAACTTGGAAGAGATCAGAGCTAAGGGGGAGAAGAAGGCATGACAAAGGATGAAATCCTCAAGATCCTTGAAAGGGCAAGGAATGAGGCAAGAGACAAATACAGGGCCGAGATAAAGGGGTTCTTCGGTTCTTACGCCAGGGGAGAGGAAAACGCGGAAAGCGATCTGGACGTACTGGTTGAGTTCCGGGAAGGGGTCACGTTTCCATCTAACAGGACTCGGCAACTTACTGGAGGAGATGCTCCATTGCCGGGTGGATGTGGTATCCAAAAGGGCTGTCAGAAAGGAGATCGGCACACTGAATTTTCATGGATTCCTTCAACATTCTTCCTCAATTCAACGGCTGCCTGATCCATGATTTCTGGAAACCCTATCTGACATACGAATGCTGCCATGGACTCTGC
>DUZB01000153.1 GCA_013349725.1 Deltaproteobacteria bacterium
TCGATAATCTCGCTGATTACGCCCGCGCCTACCGTCCGTCCACCTTCTCGAATGGCAAACCGAAGTTCCTTTTCCATGGCGATGGGCGTTATCAGGTTGATCTCCATCGATACATTGTCCCCGGGCATCACCATCTCAACACCTTCAGGAAGCGTGGTTACTCCCGTAACATCCGTCGTCCGGAAATAAAACTGCGGTCGGTATCCATTGAAAAAAGGCGTATGACGGCCACCCTCTTCCTTTGTCAGAATATACCCTTCCGCCTTGAACTTGGTATGCGGCTTGATCGAACCCGGTTTGGCAACCACCTGGCCACGTTCCACATCATCACGCTTGATGCCCCTGATCAGCACGCCAATGTTGTCCCCGGCCTGACCCTGATCCAATATCTTCCGGAACATCTCAACGCCCGTGCAAACCGTCTTGATCGTATCTTTAATCCCAACAATCTCAACTTCCTCGCCAACCTTCACCACTCCACGCTCAACACGTCCAGTGACAACCGTACCCCGTCCCGATATGCTGAAAACATCCTCTATCGGCATCAAAAACGGCTTGTCCGTATCTCGAATCGGCTCCGGGATATAGCTGTCAATGGCATCCATCAACTCAAATATACATTTCGCATCCTCTGAATCAGGATCCTCACTCTCAAGCGCCTTCAGTGCACTCCCCTTGATAATCGGAGTGTCATCACCGGGAAATTCATACTTGGNAAGGAGCTCTCTCATCTCAAGCTCTACAAGCTCTATCAGTTCCTCATCGTCAACCATATCGCACTTGTTGAGAAAAACCACCATGCTCGGAACNCCNACCTGTCGGGCAAGAAGAATATGTTCACGCGTCTGAGGCATNGGNCCATCATCCGCACCCACAACCAGGATGGCGCCATCCATCTGCGCGGCNCCGGTNATCATGTTCTTNATNTAATCCGCATGNCCNGGACAGTCCACGTGGGCGTAATGCCTCTTNNCCGTCTGGTANTCCACATGCGCCGTCGCGATGGTTATCCCTCTCGCCTTCTCTTCCGGCGCCTTATCGATCTCATCAAAGGGAATATAATCCGCCATCCCTTTCTTCTGAAGGTGCTTCGTAATCGCAGCAGTCAACGTGGTCTTGCCGTGATCTATATGCCCTATTGTACCCACATTCAAATGCGGCTTGGTCCTCTCAAACTTCTTCTTGGCCATCTTTCAGTCCTCCTCAGTTTAGGTTGCAGGCAACTTAGGAATTGGGTTACGGGGCAACGATTCACCGCAGTAAAACCTGTAACTGCCGCTTACTCCCTAATGTGGAGCCCACGACCGGGATTGAACCGGTGAACCTCATCCTTACCAAGGATGCGCTCTACCTACTGAGCTACGTGGGCAATAAAAGGAAAAGTGAGTAGTGGAGCGGGAAACGGGACTCGAACCCGCGACCCTCAGCTTGGAAGGCTGACGCTCTAGCCAACTGAGCTATTCCCGCCCTTTTACAGCAAAACAGACGTTTCAAGATCTGAAAATCCTGCTTGAACCAGCAATTTAAAAAGACCGTGAAACTTAAAAAAAAATAACAATTCAAATATTTGGTGGTGGAGAGGGGAGGATTTGAACCTCCGAAGGCTGAGCCGGCAGATTTACAGTCTGCTCCCTTTAACCACTCGGGAACCTCTCCAGAACATTAAAAACTAGCGAATGCCACTCTGGAGCCAGCGAAGGGAATCGAACCCCCGACCCACTGATTACAAATCAGTTGCTCTGCCATCTGAGCTACGCTGGCGCCTAGTCCTTTTTGCGAATAAATAAGTAGTATAACCCCGAACAATTCCGAATTCAAGCGCCATATATAACAAAATATCGGCTATAAGCAGAGTATTTTCTATCCATACAGCATTATACGCCGATTTTCATCGAATTTCATGGAAATACAACTTTTCTGTTGTTTCGAGCGCATTGCATGCCATTCAAAGAGCATCGAACCCTCCAATATAGTGACAGAGGATCTCATGTCAATAATCAGAGCATTTCTTTTTCACTGATACCATAGGCAATAATGGGAAAAATAATGTTTCCCGTACAATCATTCACATTCCTTTTCCTCCGGAATCTGAGAAGGAACTATCATTAGAAATCACAGATCGTGTGATTAAAAAAAAAACCTTGATCAGTCAGGTTCTTTATGGTAGTTATTTTTAAGGAATACAAAAAGCTATGATTTACGGGTGTAAACTAAGGATAGAAAATCTAAATCACATTTCAAGGAGGGAAACGAATGGCCGCTTTAGGAGGAGGATTGGTAGCTCTGGTGCTTGGTATTATCGGAATCATTTTCTGGTGGGGATACTTTTTAAAAGCCCTTCTGGCCGCCGTACCGGCAATGCTTATTCTGGGGGGCGCGTTGGCGGCCTACCTGGGTTTTGAAGAACTGAAAGATAAGAAAAATGCCCCGGATGCTTTCGACGAAACCGCTTCGCTGAAAAGTGAGGTTGAAAACCTTAGAAATGAAATTAAAGAGATGAAAACCGAGAAAGAATAACAACGCCAGACTCGGTGAATAAACAGAGAAACGGCTCGTATCGGCATTGATCTTATGGTCTCCGGGCGTGGACATGCACGCCCGGAGACCATTTTTTATTTTTCTTCGAGAAATGGTTTTGCACGCCGGTTTACGCGCTTCAAACCATAACCTCCAAAGAGTTGAAGAAGTAGTTCATTTCATAGGCCGCAGTTTCCGGTGAATCCGATCCGTGAACGACATTCTTTTCGATATCCGTAGCAAAATCCCGTCGAATAGTCCCTTCCTCTGCTTCCTTAAAATTTGTAGCGCCCATCAAAGTCCGATATCGGGCGATACTGTTTTCTCCTTCTAAGATCATCACGACGCAAGCGCCTGAAGACATAAAATCCGTGACACTTTCGTAAAACGGCCTTGCTTCATGCACCTTATAAAAACCTTTGGCCTGCTCTTTTGTCATGCGGATCATTTTCATGGCCGCTATCTTCAGCCCTTCTTCCTCCAGGCGACCGATAACCGCTCCTACCAATCCCCTCGAAACTCCATCGGGTTTGATGATCGACAATGTTCGTTGAATCATGTGCAAATATCCTCCTGCTGATAAAATTAATTGACCCATACCTTCGGTTGCTGATATACAACCTGCAATGAAAAGATAATAGGCAACATTAGTCAAGGGATTTATTCTCTATGGCCTGCGGGAAATGGGTTCCCGAATGAAAGGAAACGCGCGCAATGACAGGTAAAAAGAAGACAGCCAAAAAAAAGAGCCTCCTGAGAATGGATGCCGAGCATCTGTTTCAGTTCAGGTGCGCCTCCGGAATACCCTGCTTCACGAAATGCTGCCAGGACATCACCATAGTCCTGAGCCCCTACGATGTGCTTCGAATGAAAAACGCCGTCGGAATTCCATCAGACGAGTTCATAGACAAATATACATTGATCATACGAAGAGAAAACCTCCTCATCCCCATGATCGTTATTAAAATGAATGAAGGGGACAAAAGGTGCCCGTTTGTAACGGAAACCGGCTGCAAGATCTATAACGACAGACCGTGGCCCTGCCGAATGTACCCTCTCAACATGAACGATGACGGAACGTTTAGTTTCATAACGGATGCTTCCAGGTGTTTTGGCTTGAAAGAAGAAGAAAAATCAAGGATTTCCAGCTGGCTGATTGAGCAGGGTGTCCCCATGTACGACGAAATGAATCAACTCTTCTCCCAGGTTACAACCCCTTTGAAGGCCCAGGAACTGGACATTGACAACCCGAAAATCTACAAAATGGTTTTCATGGCCCTTTACAATCTGGACAAATTCAGGGATTTCGTTTTTCAAAGCAGCTTTTTGAACCGTTTCCACATCGATAACCTCACTGTTGAAAAGCTGAAAAGAAGCGATGTGGAACTGCTCAAATTTGCATATGACTGGCTGAAATTCGGGATTTTCGGTCAGAAAACCCTGAGCATCCGGGAAGAGGCCATTCCGCATAAGGATGCCTCTTGAGGAACCCAAAAGCTGAAATGCAGGAACAGTAGATGATCGAACCGATATATCCGGAAAATGTTTTTCGCTTCAGGTGCCACAAAGACATAAGCTGCTTTACGGAATGCTGCGCCAAACTCCGTCTGATCCTTACCCCCTACGACATTCTCAGGATAAAGCATCGACTCAAAATACGATCAGAGGTATTTCTGGATAAATTCACGGACTCTGTTTTTGAAAAATCGCAGCGTTTTCCATTAGTTCAATTGAAAATGCAGGAAGACCTTGAAAAGACTTGCCCTTTCGTGACAAAAAAAGGATGCAGCATTTATGAAGACCGACCGGGCGCCTGCCGTCTTTACCCCGTGGGCAAAGCATCCTCCATGGTAAAGGGGAAAAAGGATGGACTGAAAAAATTTTTCATGGTGAAAGAGCCCCATTGCAGAGGGTTTGAAGAGGACCGATCCTGGAAACTGGACGATTGGATCAATCACGAAGGCATTGAAGAGTATGACATCCTGAACGACAAGTGGTTCGAAATTATCACTTCACGCGAAAGTCTCGGCGAAGAAGACCATGTCACGAAGAAACACCAGATGTTTTTCATGGCCTCCTATAATTTGGATAGATTTAGAGAATTCATATTCAACAGCAGGTTTCTTGATCTTTTCCATATAGAAGATGATCTGGAAAAACGGCTTGATTTTGACGATATTGCGCTCATGAATGTTGGATTGGACTGGCTGAAATTTAGCCTTTTTGGAGAAGCAACTCTAAAAGTCAGGGCTGGTTCTGAAAAAACTTCAAACTGAAAATCGATTTTTTCATATCTGGAGGATCGCTATGTTTAAAATTGTAAAACGGGAAGAAATGGCTCAAGGAACTGTGATTCTTAATGAGATCGAAGCGCCGTTGATCGCGAAAAAGGCGCAACCGGGTCAATTTGTAATCCTGAAAGCCAATGAAACAGGGGAGCGCATCCCTCTGACCATGGCGGATACTGATCCTGAAAATGGTACGATTACGGTCATCTATATGGTTGTTGGCAAATCGACTGCTCTTTTCAGTGATTTAAAGGTTGGAGATGGCTATCAGGACGTCATTGGCCCTCTGGGCAAGGCTACCCACCTTGAAAAAGTGGGCAATGTGGTTTGTGTCGGGGGAGGGACCGGTGTAGCCGTTCTGCATCCCATTACTCGGGCACTGAAAGAGGTTGGGAACCACGTGACATGCATTATCGGCGCCAGAAATAAAGACCTGCTGATTCTGGAAGAGAAGATGAGAACCGCCTCCAATGATCTCCGCATATGCACGGATGACGGTTCGTATGGTCATCACGGCTTTGTAACCGACGTTTTGAGAGAAGTTCTGGAACAGGGCGATATTGCGTTCTGCGTTGCCATAGGACCTGTGCCCATGATGAAATTCGTATCGAAAATGACAAAAGAATATGGCGTAAAAACATTGGTAAGCCTTAACCCCATCATGATTGACGGTACCGGAATGTGCGGTGGATGCCGTGTTTCCGTGGGCGGCGCAACCAAATTTGCCTGTGTTGACGGACCGGAATTTGACGGTCATGAGGTGGATTACGATGGCTTGATGCTGCGTCTCCAGGCATACGCCGAAGACGAAAAGAAAAGCTATGAAGAACATTTGGCTGCAAAAGGCGGAAAGCCCTGTAAAATTCATGCACCTGTTGCTCCCTGATGGAATGGTTATAGATATGCCTGTTTTTCGGAAATCATCTTAGCATTATCGTTGCGGAGGAGATTATGGCGGAAGAAAAAGAGAAAAAAGAAGCAATACCGAGACAGCCCATGCCGGAACAGAAACCGGAAGTAAGGGCAAGAAATTTTGACGAAGTCCCTACGGGTCAGAGTCCTGAAATGGCTATAAGAGAAGCCCAAAGATGCATGGAATGCAAGAAGCCCGCATGCGTTGAAGGGTGTCCTGTAGAAATAGATATCCCCGGGTTTATCAAGTTCGTAAAAGAGGGCGATTTCACAAGCGCTATAACTAAAATATGGGAGAAAAGCACGCTTCCTGCCGTCTGTGGTAGGGTTTGTCCGCAGGAAATGCAGTGTGAAGGTCGTTGCATTGTCGGTAAAAAAGGCGACCCCGTTGCCATCGGGAACATTGAAAGATTTGTTGCCGACTATGAAAGAAAACACAAAAAGGCCAGCCTTCCTGAAAGGGCCGCACCAACCGGGAAAAAGGTCGCTGTGGTCGGCTCCGGTCCTTCCGGATTGACCGTTGCGGGCGATCTTCTTCTTAAAGGGCACGACGTAACCGTTTTTGAGGCCTTTCACAAACCTGGAGGTGTGCTGGTTTATGGTATTCCAGAGTTCAGACTTCCAAAAGAGATCGTCTTCTCCGAAGTCGCCGGTCTCGAAGCCATGGGCGGTACAGTGGAATGCAATGCCGTTATCGGACGAACCGTTTCCATCGACGAACTTTTTGAGCAGGGCTATAATGCGGTTTATCTGGGTGTTGGGGCTGGGCTTCCCCGCTTCTTAGGTGTCCCTGGAGAAAACCTTATCGGAATATTCTCAGCAAATGAATACCTCACCCGTTCCAATCTGATGAAAGCCTACCTCTATCCCGAATTTGACACCCCGATTATCCGAGGGAAAAAGGTTATCACCCTGGGCGCCGGAAATGTGGCCATGGATTCAGCACGGACCGCCCTCCGTCTTGGCGCTGAAAAATCGCTTATTGTATATCGCCGATCCAGGCAGGAAGTGCCTGCAAGAGCTGCAGAAGTGCACCATGCCGAAGAAGAAGGGGTGGAATTCCATTTTCTCACGGCGCCGACTAAATTCATCGGAAATGAAAAGGGCCGCGTCACCGGCATGGAAGGACTGAAAATGGAGCTTGGCGAACCGGATCAATCCGGGCGACGTCGACCCATTCCCATGAAAGGTTCGGAATTTGAACTGGAATGCGACCTTGCCATTATTGCAGTGGGAGCAGGTCCGAACCCTCTTTTAACCCAATCCACCGAGGGCCTGGAACTGAATAAATGGGGATACATCCTTGCCGATGCAAAAACCGGCAAGACCAGCAAGAGAGGGGTTTGGGCAGGCGGGGACATCGTCACCGGATCGGCAACCGTAATCCTTGCCATGGGGGCCGGAAGAGAGGCCGCAAATTCCATGCACGATTATCTAACGTGGGGCTGGTGATAGGTAAGAATGCGGATTGCGGAATGCGGAATGCGGAATATTTGAATCGAATCGTGCCTGAACAGAGTTTTCGTTCAGGCACTAAATAATTCCACAACTCCCCAAGAGTACCACATCGCTAATCATCTGATTTAGTGTTATAATTTGTGTCTTTTCAAATCCGAAATCCGAAATCCAAAATGCTATAGGATGCGCTCAGGAATCATTACCCTCATAACCGATTTTGGCACGGAAGACTCCTATGTGGGGGTCATGAAGGGTGTCATCCTTTCCATTAGACGGGATGCCACCATCGTAGATATCAGCCATCAGATAGAACCAGGGGGCATTTTGCATGCGGCCTTGATGATCAGGGACGCGTACAGATTTTTTCCAGAGGGGACCGTCCACATATCCATAGTGGATCCCGGAGTCGGCAGTGAAAGACGACCCGTCCTCATCATAGCGGACGGGCATTTTTTCGTTGGCCCCGACAACGGAATTTTTCAATCAATCATAGAAGCAAACGCGAAAAAAGAGATCATCCATCTCAAAAACGATAAATTTTTCCTGCCGAAACCTTCCAGCACCTTCCACGGACGGGATCTTTTTGCCCCGGCGGCAGCCCACCTTCTTTCGGGA
>DUZB01000219.1 GCA_013349725.1 Deltaproteobacteria bacterium
GAAGAGAATATGGACGCCGGCCCTTTCCAGGTTTTTCCCGCCAATACCGCAGAAACGGGTTTCAGGCCGCAATTGCTTGAACATTTCTACCAGCCCGGCCCCATGGTGATCAGCAGAGGCCTCGCCTGCCACAATCACCACCAGCTTCTCTGGTTTCATAGCACAAATTGGTGTATCCATAGCGGAACACAGAACAGATGTCGGGTACTGGTTAGGGGGCTTTGGGCGTTAAGGACAACAAAAATGATGGATAGGTTTACCGACGCGCCTGAATCGTCTCAAAATTTTTGGAACCTCTGTCAATCTGGTCAATGATATTGAGAGCGACCTTCAACGCGTTTCTTCCATCTTCTCCGGTCACCACGGCCTCGGTGCCGTTCCTGACGGCATGCACAAAGGCATTGATCTCATCAGCCAGTGGATCGCTTTGTTCGTATTTTGTCTTTTTGGTGGTTACCGTGGGAAAACCGTCTTCGTCTCTTGCCTCATCGTCCAGACCAATGACCGTTACCTGCCTCTTTCCACAATCGGCGGATATGTAGGCGCCCGGTTGAAATACCCTGATTTTACGAAGCATTTTCCCTGATACCCGGCTGGCCGTCAGATTCGCTGCCGTACCGTCTTCAAATACAAGCCTGACACTGGCAATATCGGTTTTATCGGTTATGACAGCCATCCCAGTGGCATGGACATCTGAAACTTCTGAAGGGACAATATGCAGGATGATATCCAGATCGTGGATCATCAAATCAAGAACCACGTCCACATCAAGGCCTCTTTTGGCAAAGAGATTCATGCGATGGGCTTCAATAAAAACAGGTTTGCTCAATAGACTTTCCATCTCTACGATGGCTGGATTAAACCTTTCCACCAATCCGACCTGAAAAACCAGATCGTGCTTCTTAGCCATGTCTATCAGCGTATCCGCATCATGGAGATCATAGGTAATCGGTTTTTCAATCAGCATATGGATACCCCTGGAAAGAATATCCTTTGCTACATGAAAATGCATTTCCGTTGTCACCGCAAGACTTACGGCATCCACACGGTCGAGAATATCCTGATGATCAAAAAAAGACGGCACATGGTAACGTTCCCCTATCTCCTTAGCCCGCGCCCTGTTAACGTCAACGACCCCAACCAGTTCAACTCCCGGGATGGCTTTGTATTTCTGAACATGATATTCCCCGAGATGCCCCACGCCGATCACAGCCACTCTCAGTTTCTCTGCATTCACTATTATTCTATCTCCATTTCTATTTCGTCACATGGTCGAGCAGCAACTACTTGATGCTTTCTGCGCTTAGAGCAATGACGGCAATCTTCTTTTCGTTTGCCTTCTGCAGCATCTTTTCTCTGTCGAAAATCAACGTACGCCCCGCCTCCACAGCCAGCGCCGCAGCCTTAACTTCTCCCATTATTTCGATCGTTTCAAGACCTATAGAGGGCACATCAAACCGCAGATCCTGGTTGGGTTTGCTGACCTTCACCACTACGGCTTTCTCTTTTGCGATTCTTCCACCCCTGCGGATGGTTGCATCGGTGCCATCAATGGCCTCAACGGCTAAAACCGTTTTCTGTCTCACCACAACGCTTTGACCGATATCCAATCGCCCCAGTTCCTTGGCCACCTTCCACCCGAAAAGGATGTCCTCCATCTCCTCTTTGCCTGGCTTTCTTTTTGTAAAACATCCTTCTTCCACCAACAACTCGGGCAGGTAGGCCGTGGAGCTTACAATCTCAATCCCTTCACCGGCCAGCTCATCCGCAACAGCCCGCAGGATATCATCGTCATGAAAAACGGCCAGTTTCGTCATAATCGCAAGACCCTTGAGATCGGGCCGCAGGTTTTCAAACATCCGCTTCTTGGCAATGCTGCCTGCCATAATGGCATTTTTGACGCCCTCTGCCCTGAATGCCTTGATGAGATGACCCAGTTGCCCAAGCTTTATCCAGATAATTTTATCGACCTTCTCCGATAATACCGGTTCCGTTTCTCCATAAAGAGCCACTGCGACCGTACGCAGTCCACGTGCTTTCGCAGCCTCCGCCACCATCAGCGGAAACTGGCCCCCGCCGGCAATAATGCCTATGGTTGGATTGTCCGCCACTACCTGAGGACGCCCCTCTTAGAGCTTTCAATAAAATCAAGCACCAACTGCAACTCCGGGATCAAATCGAGTTCCTTTTTCACCTGAGGAATTCCATTTTTGAAACTCCTATTCTTTCGCCAGAGAATACTGTAGGCCTTTTTCAGGATATCAATGGTCTCACGGGAAAAACCTCTTCGAGTCAAGCCTTTTTGATTCACTCCATACAGCTTGCCCCTGCCGCCGCCCGTAATCATAAATGGAGGGACATCCCTGTCAACCCCTGTCATCGCTCCCACAAAGGCATGGCAGCCGATCCGAACAAACTGCTGCGCCGCTATAAAGGCCCCCAGAATGGCATACTCACCAATCTGCACATGTCCGCCCAGGGTGGCGCCATTGGTCAAAATAACATGATCCGAAATGCGACAGTCATGTGCCACATGCGAATAGGCCATAAAATAACAGTGGTTTCCAACAACCGTCCGCCACTCTTCTTTGGTTGTCGCACGATTCATACTGACATATTCACGAACGATATTGTCATTTCCCATGATCAGACGCGTTTCTTCCCCTTTATATCCGATATCCTGCGGAGGAGAACCAATGGATGCAAAGGGATAAATCTTATTTCTTTCTCCAATCTCCGCATAATCGTCAATCATTACATGGGCTGCAATTTCCGTATCACTGCCGATTTTCACGCCTTTTCCGACGCTGCTGTAGGGCCCGATCCTGACCCCCGAGCCAAGTTCAGCCTTCGAACTGACCACCGCCGTAGGATGAATATTCATACTATGCCTCAACTTACTATTTATTTAGATCATCACGGATTAGCGTGATACGAAGGTTTGCTCTCAAATAGACCGTATTCAGGCACCAGGTGTCAGGTGTCAGGAAAGAACAGGGCGAGACCGAGCACTATTCCCTTGACTTTCCAGATCTATCCCNCATNATTCATCATTCATCATTCATCATTCATCATTCATCATTCATCATTCATCATTCATCATTCATCATTCATCATTCATCATTCATCATTCATCATTCANCATTCATCATTCATCATTCATCATTCATCATTCATCATTCATCATTCATCATTCATCATTCATCATTCATCATTCATCATTCATCATTCATCATTCATCATTCATCATTCATCATTCATCATTCATCATTCATCATTCATCATTCATCATTCATCATTCATCATTCATCATTCATCATTCATCATTCATCATTCATCATTCATCATTCATCATTCATCATTTGCTAACCCTTGGCCTTGATTGTTGCCACCAACTGGGCTTCAGCTACAAGTTCGTTCTCCACAAAGGCCTTTCCTTCCAATTTCCATACCCGCGAACCGGTTCGCAGCGGCGCCAGTTCAAAACGGAGTTGATCTCCCGGAATCACGGGCCGCCTGAACTTGACTTTATCCATGGAGGCAAAATACACGGCATCCGGATACTTTTCTTCATCTCCATCCGAAGCGGACACAATGGCCAGAATACCCCCGGTCTGGGCCATGGCTTCGATAATAAGGACTCCCGGCATAATAGGATTCCCCGGGTAATGTCCTATAAAAAAAGGTTCGTTGGCGGTAACGTTCTTGATGCCGACCACCCTTTTTTCCATCTCCATTTCAATAATTCTGTCCACCAGCAGAAAAGGATATCTGTGTGGTAGAATCTTCGCGATATCTTTATAGGTCAGTGGAAGTTCCATCAGGCACGCGGCTCCTTCTCCAGATATTTTTCCAGGTTTTTCATTTTTTTCTCAAGGCTTCTCAGGCGATCATTCAGTTCGGGCAGTCTTCCTGTAAGGCTCGTGGATCGCAACCAAACCCTGTGTGGAAGCATCGGTGACCCGGAAACCACCTGACCTGCAGGAATTGACTTGGGGATTCCCGATTGGGAGCCGATCATCACGCCATCTCCGATATTCACATGGTCGCTTATTCCCGCCTGGCCACCAATAAGAACACCCCTTCCAATCGTACAACTACCGGAAACACCTGCCTGGGAAACAATAATGGTATTCTCTCCAATCACCACGTTATGACCGATTTGAACCAGATTGTCCGTTTTGACGCCCTTTTTGATCCAGGTCTTTCCAAAAGTAGCCCGATCGATACAGTTGTTGGCGCCGATCTCCACCTGATCATCTATCTGAACAATACCCGTCTGGGGAATTTTCACAGATGTTGCGCCATCTCTGACAAAACCGAATCCATCACTCCCTATAACCGTCCCGGGATGAATAATCACGTCATCTCCAAGGATGCAACCCCGCAGGATGGACACATTGGGGTAGATCAGGCACCGCTTTCCAATGGTTACGTTTTCACCGATACAGACTCCGGGAAACAGCACGGTTTCCTCGCCGACAAAAGCGCCAACCCCCACATAAACCGTGGGATAAATGGACACCCCTTCCCCGAAACGACTGCTCTCATGGATAACGGCATCCTTGCTGATCCCGGGATGCCGGCAAACGGGAGGAGCAAAAAGCCAGGCCACCCTTGCATAGGCCAGCTCCGCATTGGTGACGATGATCTGCGTACCCGCAAAGAGCTCGCTTTTCTCATGAACCAGAACAGCCCGCGCCCTGCTTTTTTGAAGTGCCTCGTGGAAGCGCCGACCGGCGCAAAAGGAAATTTCCTCCGGACCGGCCCCTTCCAGGGAGTTAACGCTTTTTACAATCGCCTCCGGATCTCCAATGAGTTCCCCTCCCACATAATCCGCAATTTTCCGTAAAGTTTCACCCAAAATTCATTTTCTCCCGGTTTTCTTACGCAACCATTTTCCATCCGTAAACCAGACCTTCAGACACTTTTTCCAACTCAACGACTCAACCATCAGCAATTCTCATTTTGAGCTAAATTTTATTCCAACTAGGTTGTGAGAGCGGCTTTCCTGCCGCGAATGGAGAAGAAAGTCGCGGCTGAAAAGCCGCTCTCACAGAGATTATTTTCAAAATGAGAATTGCTACTCAACTATTTGACTATTTGACACGGTCTGGAATTTAGTGCGTTAAAGACTATTTCATTTTCATTTTGTCATAGGCTTTCGTCACCTGGTCGGTGATGTCAATAGCATCGTTGTAGTAGACCAGACCCACGGCCCCCGCTTCAAGAATAATCGTATATTTTTCACTCTCGGCAATTTTTTTCACAACGTCTTCGATCTCGAGGCCCACCTTTCTGGTGGCATCCATCTCCGCATCCTTCATCTCCTGGGTTACTTCTCCGTAAATATAGTTGTAGTGTCGCGTCATCTGTTCCAGCTCCCGCTGTTTATCCTCTCTGGCATCGAGGCTGAGCATCATGCTCTGCTTTTGAAGTCCTTCCTGCAATTTCTGGATCTGGGCTTTTTCCCCCTCCAGCTTTTTCTGCAGCGCGTCGAATTTCATTTTAAGGCCATCTCGAACCTTTTGAAAGGATAGAGAGTTCTGTTGAAGCGTCTTCATATTCAAAACACCCACCTTGACTGCATCCGCCCAGGCAGCCTGAGCACAAAAAAAGAAAATTGCCGCAATTCCAATTAAAACCAAAAATCTTTTCCGCATCGTATTATCCTCCTGATATTTCCGTCTAAGTAACGAGTGACAAGTGAATGCTTCTACATATTGCCTGAATGAAAACCCCGAATAGGTTTTGTTAATTTAATGAGATTGCTTTCTTTGGGCTTGGTTCTAACGTGGTCCATTAGATTTATTTTCTTACTCATAATCTTAATCATAATCTTAATCGGGCAGCTCTAAAATAGGCCGTAAAAGAGTAAGATTATGATTACGATTAAGATTATGACATTCCGAACGTACTCTCGACTAACCGGATCAAGTGGGCGAAGTTAGAGCCAAGCCCCTTTCTTTCTATAAATCCAAAATCCGCAATCCCTACGGGCCGGAGGCCGCAATCCAAAATCGTGTCTGAATCACGCCAAGGCGTGATTTTCGTTCAGACATTACATGAGTCCCCCAACGCTGAATTCAAATTTCCCGGAAGATTCGTTTCCCTGGGGATCCAGGTTTACCCCATATTCCAGACGAAGCGGACCGATGGGGGAATACCATCTGATCCCGCCGCCGGCCGATTTCCGTATGCCGCTGAATGTCCAGCTTTGATCCTCCGAAAAAACATTACCGGCATCTATAAAGACAAGTCCCGTGACCCCCTGTTCCTTGAGCAATGGAAAGGTATATTCCACATTATAGCACATCATCTTATTACCGCCAACCAGGTCCCCATTGGGATCATTGGGAGGATCGGTAGGCGAAATGGTGTTATAATCAAATCCGCGCACCGTATTGATGCCTCCCAGGAAAAATTTCTGGAAAACGGACAACTTGCCCAGGTCCTGAATATATCCCCAACGTCCCTGCACCATAAAAACCGTGCTCCAAAACATGGGGAAAAACCAGGCGGTTCTATACCTGTACTTGATAAATTTTTCGTTGCCTCCGAGACCCGCATACTGAATCAGCCCCTCGTTTATGGAGCCTGTGGTCGTATTCCACAGTTTATCCCTGCTGTCCCTCATTACCGTGAACGTCATGCTGCTTGTGATGTTCCTACCTTCCATATCCTTCAAAGGCTGGGAGGCATTCGTCGCAATATTCGTGATGTTCGCGTCATCCCATCCGTATCGGACATTCCCTCTCGTATAGTCGAATATCAGAGGAAATCCCAGACTGATGGCCGTCCCGAAACTGTCTCTGTCGTACTGATCATATTCCTGGCTGAATTTATAGGCATCCACCCCAAGGGCAAGCGGCTTGTCAAACAACCATGGTTCCACGAACCGGACATCAAACTCCGTATTCCTCCCACCCAGCCTGGCTGTCGCCTGCAATTTCTGCCCGTATCCGAAAAAGTTCTCATCCGCAACCTGGAACATGACAAACCCTGAATATTCAGCGCTGTATCCGGCGCCCACGCTGAATGTACGGGTCCCCTTTTCCTTCACGTTGATATCCAGTTTCATCAGATCATCAGTGGACCCTTTTTTTGTCTGGACCTGCACATCTTCGAAGAAACCGAGGCGCTGAAGATTGGCGGTGCTCCTCTTCAGCTTTTTGCCGCTGAAATAGTCCCCCTCTATCACCTTGAGTTCCCGCCGGATCACCTTATCCCTCGTATGTAAATTTCCGGAGATGGCAATTCTCTCAAAACGCACCTTCGTTCCTTTGCTTATGTCATAGGTAATCTGGGCCTTGTGGGTTTCATCGTCCTCCTTGATAATGGGTTTGACTTCCGCGTAGGCGTACCCCTCATCTGCATAAACATCTCTCAGGGCAAGGATATCGTTTCGCACAATTTCCCGGTTGAAGACATCTGACTTTCCAATGTTTGTTTTCTTCAGGAGCTCATCCGCAGGCTGTATGAGTTCCCCCTCGACAAACACTTTCCCCACGCCATACTGTGGCCCCTCATCAATCTCAATGCTCACGACCAGGCCCTTTAAGGCATCATCATACGTAACCTTTGCTTCTCCCACCTTGGCCCGTATGTACCCGTGGTTGTGATAAAAGGAAGTCAGCTTGTGCACATCAAATTCCAGCATTTTCTCATCGAGGACTCCAGCCTTGGTAATCCACGACAGGAACCATTTCGTGCTGGTCTCCATGATCTTCTTGAGTTCCTTCTCACTGAAATTCTTGTTTCCTATAAACTGGATCTTTACGATATAGAT
>DUZB01000193.1 GCA_013349725.1 Deltaproteobacteria bacterium
CAGGGACGGACCACGTGGAAGACCTTGACCGTGCGGGAGGTGTCAGCGCCATCATGGGGGAATTGGCTGCGGCAGGGTTACTGAAACGGTCGGCCCTTACCGTTTCCGGCGAAAGCGTTGGGGATTTGGCCGCTGCCGCCATGAATCTGAATAAAAGGGTTATTCGGCCTATAACCGATCCCCACAGCAGGGAAGGGGGGCTTGCGGTCTTATTCGGAAATCTCGCCCCGGATGGATGCGTGGTGAAGCAGGGTGCGGTTTCCAAGGAGATGCTGCTTCACAAAGGGCCGGCCAGGGTCTTTGAATCGGAAGAGGAGGCGACCAAGGAGATCATGGCAGGCCACATTAATAAGGGAGATGTGGTGGTGATTCGATACGAAGGGCCAAAAGGGGGACCGGGAATGCGCGAGATGCTGACTCCCACTTCCGCCCTTTCCGGCATGGGTATCGACAAACACGTGGCCCTGATCACCGATGGACGTTTTTCGGGCGCCACCAGGGGAGCCGCCATAGGCCACATCTCCCCGGAGGCCATGGAGGGCGGTCCCATGGCGATCATTCAACCAGGCGATACCGTTCTTATCGACATTCCAAACAGGACCATTACTCTCGAAGTTCCCAGTGAGGAAATCAAGGCACGCCTTGATGCCTGGAAAGCGCCTTCCCCCAGGATTACAAAAGGCTACATGGCACGATACGCTCGGGGGGTTTCTTCGGCCAGCAAGGGGGCGGTCTTTCAATAAAACGGAAAGGAGGTGTTTGTCATTAAACAGAAAGGTTCTATCATACTATTGAACGCCCTCGCTGAAGAGGGCGTGACAACGATTTTCGGATATCCAGGCGCCGCTATTATCGATTTGAGCGATGAACTGGTCAAGACCGATATCCGACATATCCTGGTGCGGCATGAACAGGGCGCTGTCCATGCCGCGGATGGGTACGCCCGCGCATCGGGCGGGGTAGGGGTCTGTCTTGTCACATCCGGGCCCGGGGCTACCAACACCGTAACTGGAATTGCGTCGGCCTATTGCGATTCGATTCCCATTGTCGTGATTACCGGGCAGGTTCCCACGGGGCTGATCGGCAATGATGCATTCCAGGAGGTGGACATTGTCGGGATAACGAGGCCATGCACGAAGCACAATTATCTCGTCACCAGGATAGAGGATCTGGGAAAAACCATCAAAGAGGCTTTCTATATCGCGAAATCGGGCCGACCTGGACCCGTACTCGTGGATATTCCGAAAGACCTGTTTACCATGGAATTTGATTGCGGTCCCCAGGAATGTGTAAATCTGCGATCCTATAATCCTACCTATGAGCCGAATGTACGGCAGCTTAAAAAGGTCGCAAGCCTGATCAAAAAGGCCAAACGGCCGTTAATCCTGGCGGGAGGGGGCGTTATCCTCTCCAAGGCCTCCGCTTCTCTGAAGAAATTTTCGGAGGCTATCGCTTCTCCTGTCACGTCCACGCTCATGGGTCTGGGGTGTTTCCCCACAAACACACCTTACTGGCTGGGTATGATAGGGATGCACGGGACCTACAGGGCCAATATGTCCTCCGCCAATTGCGATCTGCTTATTGCCATCGGGGTTCGTTTTGATGATCGGGTGACCGGAAAAATCGATGAATTCGCTCCCAAGGCCACCATTGTACATATCGATATCGATCCCACATCGATTAGGAAAAATGTTCCGGTAAGCGTTCCTGTGGTGGGTGACTGCAAGCTGTCTCTGGATGCCTTGAACGCCCTATTAGAGGAGAAGCCCCTTGGAGATCTTTCGGTTTCCCGTGCTCCGTGGCTGCGTCAGATCGAGGAGTGGAAAAGCACCAAGAAGTTGAGCTATTCGCAGGAAGATGAAGTGATCAAACCGCAGTACGTCATAGAAAAGCTGTACGAATTGACGAAAGGGGATGCCATCATCACTACCGAGGTGGGGCAGAATCAGATGTGGGCTGCCCAGTACTACCATTTTGACAACCCCAACTGCTTTATTACTTCCGGCGGGCTGGGATGCATGGGGTTTGGGTTGCCGGCAGCGATTGGCGCCCAGCTTGCGCGGCCTGAAAAACTTGTGGTGGACGTTGCCGGCGATGGAAGCATCCAGATGAACATCCAGGAGATGGCAACCGCCGTGCAATATGGTCTTCCCGTTAAAATCGTGATTTTGAACAACCGGTTCTTAGGGATGGTGCGGCAATGGCAGGAACTGTTTTACGACAAACGGTATGCGTGTACAGAAATGGATCATGCTCCTGATTTCGTCAAACTTGCAGAGGCTTATGGGGCGGTCGGCCTGAGGGCCACCACCCCGGAAGAGGTGGAGTCTGTTTTAAAAGAGGGCCTTTCTCTGCCAAAGACGGTTGTGATGGAATTTGTGGTTGCGCGGGAGGAAAAAGTGTACCCCATGGTACCCGCGGGAGCGCCGATAACGGAAATGCTCCTGGTGTAGTCCAAGGCGCCTACAACAGACAAAGGAATCTTCGTTCCGAGAATGAACGAGGAAAATGAGAGGACTGGATTTATGAACGGAACAAATGAGGAAAAACATTATCTTTCTCTCATGGTGGAAAATCGACCGGGAGTATTGTCTCGCATCGTAGGTCTTTTCAGCGGCAGAGGTTTTAATATCGAAAGCCTTTGCGTGGCGGAGAGCGTGGAAGCGGACGTCTCCAGAATTACCCTGGTAACCAGTGGAGATATGATGATTATTGAGCAGATAAAAAAACAGCTCAATAAGTTGATCAACGTAATCAAGGTGACCGATCTTACGCATATGCATTTTGTTCAGCGGGATATGGCCCTGGTGAAGGTTCGGGCCAAGCCGGAAAATCGTGCGGAAATCCTGAGGATGGTGGATATCTTCAGGGGCAAGGTCGTGGATGTGGGCGCCGAGTTCTTTACCGTGGAGGTTACGGGCGATCTGGGCAAAGTGCAAGCCTTTTTAAAACTTTTAAAGCCGATGGGCATAAAGGAAATCGCGAGGACCGGCACTATTGCCCTTGCTCGCGAGGATAATAAGGAGAGATAACAAATGGCGGCAATTGATTTTGGCGGTGTTGTGGAGAATGTGATTACTTCCGATGAATTCAGCCTGGAAAAGGCACGGAAAATTCTTGAAAATGAAACCATAGCGGTTTTGGGGTATGGGGTTCAAGGTCCGGGGCAGGCTTTGAATCTCCGGGATAACGGGTTTCGTGTGATTGTGGGACAACGAGAGGACAGCCCCTCATGGGATCTGGCTGTCAGGGATGGTTTTGTGCCCGGAGAGACGCTTTTTCCCCTGGAAGAGGCCGCCCGGAAGGGAACTATTATCGAGTTTCTGGTTTCCGATGCGGGCCAGGTGGCCGTCTGGCCCGGGATTAAGGGATGCCTTGAGCCTGGAAATGCCCTCTGTTTTTCGCACGGTTTTGCCATTACCTATAAGGAACAGACTCATGTTGAGCCGCCCAAAGATGTGGATGTCATTCTCGTGGCGCCCAAAGGATCAGGCAGAACGGTACGTACCAATTTCCTCCAGGGCAGCGGGATAAATTCCAGCTATGCCATATTTCAGGATTATACGGGAAAGGCGGAAGAAAGGGTGCTGGCTCTTGGGGTGGGAATCGGTTCGGGGTATTTGTTTCCCACCACCTTTGAAAAGGAAGTATTCAGCGATCTGACCGGAGAGAGAGGGGTGCTTATGGGCTGTCTTGCGGGAACCATGGAAGCCCAGTATAATATCTTGCGTAAACATGGTCACAGTCCCAGTGAGGCCTTCAACGAGACGGTGGAGGAGCTCACCCAGAGCCTTATCCGTCTGGTAGCGGAAAACGGAATGGACTGGATGTTTGGAAATTGCAGCACCACCGCACAGAGGGGCGCCCTCGATTGGGCCCCCAAATTCAGGGATGCGGTGGCTCCGGTATTTGATGAGCTCTATGAAAGCGTCAAATCGGGCAGGGAGACGGATATCGTTCTGGATGCCAACAGTCGCCCGGATTACCGTGTAAATCTTGAGAGGGAACTGAAAGCTATCAGGGAGTCCGAAATGTGGAAAGCGGGGGCCGCCGTGCGCGCTCTGCGTCCGGAGAATAGAAGGAAAAAGTAAAAACGGAATATTTCATGGATAACCTGAAGGTTGCTGCGGTCTGCATGGGGTCTGTCCCCGGTGAGATTCACGGAAATCTTGAAAAAATAGAGGCCTTGGCCCTGGAAGCATCGGAAAGTGAAGCCGATGTGGTCTGCTTTCCTGAATTTTCCGTGACGGGATACGCACTGGATTGCCCGGATCTGATCTGCAGCAGGGAGGATTCTCAAAGAATCACGGATCGGCTGTGCCGGATCTCCGCTGATTTGGATCTAATTATCCTCGCGGGATTCATTGAATATGCAGCCGAATTGCGGCCGCACATCACCCAGGTCATTACCGGACCTGAAGGGATTATCGGTCTCCACCGCAAGACGCACTTGGGACCGACGGAAAGAAAATTTTATGAAGAAGGGCAGGTGATTTCTCCATTTACCTACGGGGACCTCTGTTTCGGTGTAGAACTTTGCTATGAGGCCCATTTCCCTGAAATCAGCACCACCCTGGCCCTGAAGGGCGCGGACATTCTGTTTGTCCCCCATGCGTCTCCGAGGGGAAGTCCGGAAGAGAAATTGAAAAGCTGGAAGAGGCACCTGCCTGCCAGGGCTTTTGATAACGGTCTTTTTGTCGTGGCCTGCAACCAGGTGGGGAGAAATCCAAGTGGACTCCATTTTCCGGGCGTGGCGTTGGTGCTTGGGCCGGATGGCCTTTTACTGGAATGGTACGCGGGAGAAGAAGAAAAGGTGGTTGTCGCGGAATTGAAGGGGGACGATTTGAAAAACGTGAGGGAGCACAGAATGAAATATTTTCTTCCTGAAAGAAGAGAAGAACTTTATGAATGAAGGTTTCAGATCTTGTGAAGAAGGTCGGGAAGTTGGGTGGGGATATGAATGATAAAAAAAGCGCAGAAGATATGGAGTTCTTCTGCGCTTTTTGGCGTGGCAATGAACTTTATCCCCGTTTTTTACGGAGTTGGAGTTATACGCACCCTGTGGGTTTTGGTAATCCGGCCATCTTACAGGCGCCTTTACCCGGGCCTGAGGGAAACAACTCATAGATGTATTTCAGTTTGTAACCGGTCACTTTGGAGAGAATTCTGACCATGGGTGCGATTCCATTTTTCTTGTAATAAGCCTGTAGGACCTCTACCACCTTCTTGTGCTCATCCGTCAATTCTTCAATACCTTCCGTTGACTTAACATAGATCATCCAGTCTTCATTCCAGTTGTTGAAGTCATCAATAAAACCATCTTCATCAACATTGAAGGATTTTCCTTCATATTCTACTGTCGGCATACCCAAAAACCTCCCTTTTTGTTAAGATAAAATATTTTACCCCAGCTGTATTTTCCATATACGGGACTTAAAACCTGAGTCATGAAGTTATAATCCAGGAATTTTTTCTTGTCAAATATTCTTTTCCAAATTTTCAAAAAAAATTCTTCTGATCGTTTCGTGGTTGTCGGGGACGTCTTTTTTTCAGATCAGGTGCTTGAATCCTTTTTATGTCTGGCGGCCATCCGAATCATGCTTTTTGCCCAGTCAGGATTACCGGCCGCGTGTATGTGGGTGTAGGTGGCCAGTACATTATTCTTCATCATCCCATCAACGGTTTTGTCAATACCGTGCCCTCTGTTTACCCGGAATGCAAAATTGATAGATGTTTTGCGGGTCAGTATCGGTTCCGAGTAATGAAACTCATGTCCCTTCAAAATGACATCTACAGGGAAATAGGGATTTGGGTTTTTTACCTGAAGGATGGTATAGCCATGTCCTTTGGGTTTTTTATGCAGCACGAACTCCACCGGAAGAGCCCCTGTCATTGTGTAGGCGCCGTCATCTAAAAGGAGTCTTTCCCCAAGATACATGAATCCCCCGCACTCGGCGTATACAGGAAGGCCGAGCTCGATGTTTTCTTTCAACGAGTTTCTGAACTCCTTGTTGTCAGAAAGGGCTTTTGCCTGGGTTTCAGGGAATCCGCCCCCGATATAGAGTGCGTCGATTTCCGGCAATCTCTTGTCTGTGATGGCGTTAATGAGTACGAGCTCGGCGCCCAGGTCTTCCAGCTGCTCCAGATTTTCCGGGTAATAAAACCAGAAAGCACTGTCTTTAATGAAACCGATTCGGGGACGTTCACGGTTCTTTGTGAACACCGAGCGGGTTTCCTTTATTTCCGGCCCATTGGGGACTGGCCCTGCTGACAAGGCGATTTCAAATATTCGGCTAAGGTCAAGATTTTCTCTTACTACTTTTTCGGCCCAGGAAATGGCCTTTTCCGCGTGCTTTCTTTCCTGGTGAGGTACGAGACCCATGTGCCTTTCGGGAAAAGGATTATTTCGCAATTTCGGGATAGATCCGACAACCGGAAGGCCGCAATATTTTTCAATGGCGCCCCTGATCAGGTTTTCCTGGCGTGAACCTGCTACCCTGTTCAGGATCACCCCCGCAATATTCAATTCGGGATCAAAAGTCTGGCATCCCTTTACCACGGCGGCGATCGTGCGTGTTGCCATGGATACATCCAGGATAATCAAAACCGGGGTTTCAAGAAGCCTCGCCAGTTCGGCGGTGCTGCAGCAGCCATCGATATCGAGACCATCGAAAAGGCCCCTGTTTCCCTCAATGATGGAAATGTCTGCCCCGGCGGATCCTGAAATAAAAGAGTGGAGGATCTGTTCCTTCGTCATCAGGAAGGGATCCAGGTTGTAACATTTGCTGTCAGCGGCGAAATGAAGCCACCCCGAGTCTATAAAATCGGGCCCTTTTTTAAAAGGGGCTACCCGGCGACCCTCCTCTTTCCACACCGAGGCGAGCCCAAGGGATACGATTGTTTTTCCTGATCCACCCTTAAGGGCAGATATGGTAATGCGTGGTTGCATGTTCAGAGAAGCCATTCCGTTGTAAGTTTATTTTCCTTCGTTCATTTATTGCCAATTTTGAGATTAGGACCATGGACGTACAGCTTTTGTCAATAAAAAAGAAGCCGTGCACACAGGTTTTTTTTATTGACATCCAGCCAGCCTTTTGATTATAAACCAAACCTTAACTATCTGAAAAAGTGACTAATTAAAACTTTCACAAGGGCTCATGGAAACAGACTGCTTTTAATTTCAGATAATTGGCCAAGAATTTGAAGGAAAACAACTTTTAGGTTTTGAGGACGGGTGGGATCATTTTGGGGAGGAGGTGACGGCAAAGGAGATTTTTTTTGAGGTATTCCTTGAAATACAATTTTTTTATAACAACTGAAGGAGGCATGTCTAATGGCTTTTGAACCAAACGTAGAACAAAAAGTGTTGAAATATGATGAGCTTCGCATCTATTCCGATGCAGAATTGAATAATTATACGGAAGAAGATCTCAAAGCATTCAAGTGTAAGCACGACATCCCGGATCTGGACGAATTGGAAAAGGGCCCGTGGCCGAGCTTTGTGGCGGATGCAAAAAGAGAGGCCCTTCATCGAAGGAATCTCTCGGATGATCGGATGATGATCGACGGCAATGTGGTGGAAGATATGTTGGGACAGCTTCAGGTTTCCTTTGACGAAGGGGAGACTCACTGGAAGCATGGCGGCATCGTCGGTGTTTTCGGGTATGGCGGCGGCGTTATCGGCCGGTATTCAGATCTTCCGGACAAATTTCCTTCCATTGCGCATTTTCATACCATGCGTATCAACCAGCCGGCCAGCAAGTTTTACACCAGCGATT
>DUZB01000199.1 GCA_013349725.1 Deltaproteobacteria bacterium
CTTCATTCTTCTCCGAACATTGATCAAAAAGAATTCATGAATCCGGATAATTTCGTGGCTTTTGTGGATGGCGGCGGTTGCAGTACTTTTTCCGATATGCTTCGTGATCATGTGATTGCCGAGATTCATCCCCAGATCCCGTGTATGATTACGGTTGACCATTCTCTATCTGGCGGAGTTTTTCGGAAACTGTCGGAATTTTACGGACCTGAAGATCTGAGCCTGATTGTGCTGGACAGCCACACGGATGCGGTCCCGGTCTCCATCATGTCCGGTGCTGTGGAATACGACATGGAAACCAACCCGGATTCGTTCCATGAGGCGGATGATCCCTTTTTGAAGAATCGTCCCGATTCCTTTAACGCCAGTTCTTTTGTTCACTATCTCCTGGAAGAAGGAACGGTGGTTCCCCACAACCTTATCCTTATCGGCGTGGGTGATTTTCCTTCGAAACGATCTTTCAGGATAAAGGATGAACGGTTGGTGAAATATGTGGGGGTTTTTTCCGGTTTAAAGAGAAAAGGAGTTAAAATCCTGACCAAAAAGGATCTGATCAGCAGTCCTTCCAAGCTGAAAAACACGCTGAAAAACATCCATACACAGTATGTGTATATTTCCATTGACATGGATATCGGCGCCGGGAACGCTCTCGATGGGGTCCGGTTCAGAAACCGACACGGATTAAATGAAAAACAGATAAACAACATTGCCGTCCAGTTGCAGGCCCTTCTTTCCAGCGGATGTGAACTGGTGGGGATGGATATCACCGAGATAAATGCCAGAAATGTGAGGATGGGCGATCGTACATGCCGAATCGCGGCAAATCTAATAAAGAGGCTCTGTTTTGATCTGGAATAATGGCATCGCGCCTGTTTTTCCGGTAGTTCTCCAAACGCAACATTGAACTTGCAAGATGAAAACAATTATGTTTAATTCAAAATACGGACCTCGCCAAATTAGCGAGGTCTGAATTCATACAAACTGATTCTAAGAGAAGGAATGATTATGGAAGTCCTGTATACGACCGAACTAACGATTCCCATGTATCAAGTAGGGCTTCTAATGGTGTTAACTACGTTGGGCCTTCTTTTCAGCAGAATCAAACTTGCGCTTCTGATTAATTTTCTATTTGCTTTGTACTGGGGATACTGGTTGAACAGGGAGAATGTAATCGGGACAGGTATCCCTGAGATTGATGCGTTTACCATCGGATATTTCGGTTTCGGCTTCCTGATTGTTATTTTTGTGGTGATCGGTTTCATGCTGGAGTCTACCAGATAACTCCGACGCATTTGCCAACTCAACGATTCAATCACTCAACTATTTGACGATTTGTGTATACTGACTGTTTTCTAAACTTTTCAAGGAGGAAACCATGGAGAAAATCGATGCTGTTGTAGCGCGCGAGATACTGGATTCAAGAGGCAATCCGACGGTGGAAGTGGATGTGGGTTTAAGTGATGGAAGTTTTGGAAGAGCAGCAGTGCCTTCCGGCGCATCTACCGGCAAATATGAGGCCATTGAGTTGCGCGACAAGAAAAAGAAAAGGTACGGGGGAAAGGGTGTAGAGAAGGCCGTGGACAACGTGAACAACATCATTGCCCCTGCAATTATGGACATGGATGCAATGGATCAGCGGCTTATCGACAAGATGCTTATCGATCTGGACGGCACAAACAATAAGGGAAATCTGGGCGCCAATGCCATTCTGGGGGTTTCGCTGGCGGTTGCGAGAGCTGCAGCCGACTGCCTCCTGTTGCCCCTTTACAGGTATATTGGAGGAGTCAATGCCTGTCGTCTGCCCATGCCTATGATGAATATTTTAAACGGCGGCGCCCATGCGGCAAACAGTGTGGATATGCAGGAATTCATGATTATGCCCATCGGGGGAAAAACGTTCAGGGAGGCCCTGCGAATGGGCTCTGAGGTTTTTCACGCGCTTGCCGGTGTATTGAAAGCAAAAGGACTGTCTACAGCGGTCGGAGATGAGGGTGGGTTTGCTCCGGACCTGAAGTCCGATGAAGAGGCCATTGAGATGATCCTTCAGGGGATAAAGGCTGCCGGATATGAGCCGGGCAGGGATGTGGCTCTGGCATTGGACCCCGCATCCTCTGAATTTTACAGGAACGGAAAATATGTTTTTCACAAATCGGACCAGTCTGTTCGCAGCGGCGATGAAATGGTGGCATTCTATGAGGACTGGGTAAATCGTTTTCCCATCCTCTCCATCGAGGACGGTCTTGATGAAAACGATTGGAAAACGTGGAAGAAAATGACCGAGAAGCTGGGAAACCGTCTTCAAATCGTCGGCGACGACCTGTTTGTCACGAACACGAAACGAATTGCCAGAGGGATCAAGGAAAAATCGGCGAACGCGGTTTTGATCAAACTGAACCAGATAGGGACTCTGACTGAGACCCTCGATGCCGTATCCATGGCGCGCAGTGTGGGATGGAATGCGGTAATCTCCCACAGGTCAGGGGAGACGGAAGACTCTTTTATCGCCGACCTTGCCGTTGCAACCGGTACGGGACAGATAAAGACAGGATCTTTGTGTCGATCCGAAAGAATCTGCAAATACAATCAGCTCTTGAGGATAGAAGACGAACTGGGCGATGCGGCCGTTTTTGGCTGGAACGCGTTTGAATAATTGACGGATTGCCGGCCCGCGGCCTCCGGCCCATAGGGGCCTACGACCCGGAGGGATTGCGGAAGGCACACCTAACGGAGAGATGAAGAATGGCGTATGATGCAAGCAAGGATAAGGTGCTGGTTGGCTGGGAGAACCAGGAAACAGGTCTGCAGTTATCCATTAATCAATATGGGGATGGAGAACCGAAACTGCAGATAGGACCAAGGGCCTATACCAAAAAAGACGGGAGCAGAAGCGCCACCAAGGCGGGCAGGCTCGGGATTGATGACGTCCTCTGGATAAGTGAAGTGATCGAAGAGGTAAAAGACCGGATGAAGGATCTGTTTATCGACGAAGGTTGATGGTCCCGTAAAAAGCAGGTTTTCTCGCAAAGACGCCAAGAAGCTCTTTTTGTAACTACTCAGGTCAACAAAGTGCTACAGAGAGATTGAGGGGATGTAGGGCTGCCCGACAACGGCACTGGCAATGGCATCCAAGATATTCGATGCCTGTTTTCTGGCAGTGGAGATATAGCTTCGAATTCGGGCAAACTGGTTAGCGCCTTGCAGAGTGCGAAAGCAGCCTGATATCTTGAGCCGGACTTTGATCATCCGGATATCTTGTTCCGCAAGATTGTTGGAAAAGGGAACATTCTTGTCATGCAGAAAGACCAGCACAGATGATTCATATTCGCACAGCCGCTCAAGCAAGTTTTGAGATTTCGTTTTTTTTCTCCGCCCAGGCTTGATCCTGCAGGGCTCCGGGATATGAATGGAAAGTGGTAAAAGGTTTTTCAGCGTCTCTGCAACTGGATGCATAAGTGGCGGCGTAAATCCCTCCGGGAACGGTGGGCGAAGAGTTCGCCGCAAAGCTGTGCGAACCGGCGGTAAATCAATGTATCCTCTTTGCTCAAGCTTATCGATCATGCTTCGCGCCTTTGCGTTAGATTTTGTCTTTTTACGAATTCATGAAAGTCAGGGCTCGCCCAACGCAGTGGTTACCTGTTCGGCGATCAGCCGGCAGTATCTTTCCGTGACTTCCACTGAAGGGCCTTCCACCATCACCCTGCACACATTCTGGGTTCCTGAATAGCGCACGAGGACGCGCCCTTCGGAACCCAGTTCTTTTTCCGTGGCTGAAATGGCGTCCTGTACCAGGGGAACAGTGGAGAGGGCGGGTTTTCTGCCGACAGGAACGTTTATGAGTTTTTGGGGATAGACATCCATCAGGGCGGCCAGTTCCGAAAGGGGCTTCCCTTTCCTGATCATTGCTGCCGTCACCTGGAGCGCCGTAACCATGCCATCGCTCGTGGTATGGTGATCCAGCAGGATAATGTGCCCCGATTCTTCACCACCGGCTACCGCGCCAAGACGCAGCATATCCCTAAGGATCTGTCGATCTCCGACACGGGAGGCATGCCGCTCGATGCCTAATTTTTTGCAGGCCATGGTGAGCCCTATGTTGCTCATGACGGAGCTTACGATCAGGTTATTTTTCAAACGCTCCTGTTCCTTCAGTGCTGCGGCGCAAATAAGGAGAATCTGATCTCCGGTGATCTCTTTTCCCTTTTCGTCCACCGCGATCAAACGGTCGCCATCCCCGTCAAAGGCAACTCCCAGTTGAGCGCCGGTCTCTACAACCCGTTTTTGAAGGTCCCGGGTATGCTGAGAGCCGCAGTTCCGATTGATATTCATGCCGTCCGGGGCATTGTGGATGACTTCCACGTGGGCGCCCAACCGGGAAAAAAGGAGAGGAGCTGCGTCAGATGTCGCTCCGTTGGCCGTATCTACGATAATTTTCATCCCCCTAATGGAAACATCATCCGGCATGGTTCTGGCGACAAAAGAGACATATTGTTCCATCACTTCATCTATTTTTTCAACCTGTCCAACACCGCTGGAAAGGGGGGCTTCCTCCGGCAATCTTCCTCCCAGTATCAGATCCTCGATGGATTCTTCCTCGCTGTCGGTCATCTTCAATCCGCTGCCTGAAAAAAGCTTTATTCCGTTATCCTGGTAAGGATTGTGAGAGGCGGAAATGACGATACCTGCATCCGCCTTCACCACCCTGGCCATATAGGCTATTCCGGGGGTTGGCAGTACTCCTACAGGGCAGGGTGTTCCCCCCATGGACATGATCCCTGATTCAAGGGAATGTTCGAGCATTTCCCCTGTGATGCGCGTATCCCTGCCGATAATGATCCGTATTTCTTTGTTCCCTTTTTTCAGGAATCGCGTGATAGCCTGGCCCATGGAGAAGGCGGTGGGCCCATCCAGAGGATACCGGTTTGCTTCTCCCCGGATGCCATCGGTTCCGAATAATCTACCCATCTATTCCACTCCTGACGTTGATGAATTCTTAAAGAGTCCCATGGAAGGCAGAACTTCCGAAGCCTTTCTGGAAAGCTCTTCTATGATTTGATCCAGCCAGGCCGTTCCTTGCGCGACAATGGCAGGTGGAAGACTCTGAATTACTTGGACATAGTTTCCATCTGTACCTGTTTTGTGGATTTCCTCGAGAAGCAGATCGCGTGGGTTCAGTCCAATATGGTTGACATTCTCTGGTTCAAACACCTTACAAAGTTCATGGATTCTTTCAGGATATTCAACCTTTTCTGATTCGGACGAGACCCCTTCTTCTTTCCCCGAGGGATGGTTTAACTTTTCCGCCATGGATAAAAGCCTCTTTTTCCGCTCGGTTTTCGCTAAGGCAAGATTGTACAGGGCCCCGTTTAGGACCAGGTTTCCCATTTCCCGGGATTCAAAAAAAGGTTTTCTCACATGGTTGTACCACTGCTCAAGGGCCATTAAATTGCCGAGGTAAAGGATATTGTTTTCAATGATTCGTTTCATCCCCGTGTACATCCCCTGAACAAAGGGAACAACCCCTGCACGATGGGTTTTTCCGATGATGATCCGGCCGGTTTCGAGCACATCTTTGCGAAGAATGGCGCCTGCAGCTGTTACGTTTCCATAACCTAACCGCAACGGTCCTACTGAGCCCCCCTGGCCACCAAGGAAGATGGGGGGTTGATTCAGCATAACTCCCCTGGGTACATCCCCGAAAAGGGAGGGGGTGGTTTTATCGCCATTCGCGGTAAAATTAAAATGGATGTATGAACTCCCTACTTCGCTGTGGTTATTCCGGTTCGTTCCTCCGGCCATAAGGCAGTCACAGAAATTGATCAGGCTGCCGAGGGTGACAAACGGAAAGAGGATGGTCTGTTTCAAGCCTACGCAATGGGCGCAGCTTGCCTGCTCCTCCAGAATAGATCCTTCCCGAACATGCGCTCCCATGCCCAGGGCGGCGCCTTCAAGAAAAACAGCTCTGTGAAAATACCCGCCCTTCAATGCCACCCCTGGTCCCAACTGGCAGTTATCCATCGTGACGGGTCCTTCCTCGCCGATGATGGCCCCCTCGGAAATGGCGGTCTCCTCCCCGTAAATACGGCAACCAGGATAGATCTTGACGCTTTTTCCGGAAATCTGATCAACGAGGACCTCATCGCCGATATCCAGGGTGAGAGGGTTTGGTATGTTCACTCCTTTTGTCAGGAGCATCGAGACTTTTTTTTGGCTTCTTGGTTCTAACTGCAACGTGTTCTCCTTCGGAATAAAACCTCGCGATTTACTCGTGATCAAAATTGTACGCCGAGCAGGCAAGCAGAAAAATAACAGATTCCAGGGTTGAAGGCAATGGTCATTCGTACATATGGAGCCACCTGCATTTCTGTGGAGAATACCAGGAAACCTGATACATTTCGGCATCCTTCAATAAGGCCTTAAAGTGTTTACACTTTCTACCGTTCAATACCAGAGGATATAAACTTGATCAACAGAAAAAATCCTTGACGACCAAACACATGTTTGATACAAACGTTCGTTCGTCGTTTTCTTTCCGTCTGTGTAACTTTTCCGGGAAGGAATACGATAAAATATAAAAGGAGAAATTTTTCTTCCGAGGCCGTTATGCCGACACACAAAAAAAATGGTCAGATCCCTAAAGATCGGATATTGAATGAGGCCGAAATACTTTTTGCTGAAAAGGGCTTTCACGCGGTTACAATACGGGAAATTACCCGTTCGGCCAAATGTAATCTGGCGGCTGTGAATTACCATTTCGGTAATAAAGAGAATCTGTACCTGGAGGTGTTCAGGGAACGCTGGATTCCAAGGGCAAGGCGTGTGCGTGCGGCTTTTCAGAAGACCGTTTCCACCGGTAATGGTCAAAATGTTTCTGAAATCGTTCATGCCCTGGCCCTGGCATTTATACAGGGGCCGCTTACAGATGAAGAACGGCTGCGGCATGCGCAGCTCATGATTCGGGAAATGGCCATGCCCACCGCTGCTCTGGACCTGCTTTTTGAAGAGGTTATCGCGCCATTTTTTGGTGAGGTCGCTGGAAGACTGCATCCATTGATGGAAGAAGGAATGGAAAAGGAACGCCTGATGCTTAATATTATCAGTGTATTTTCCATGGTGATCTATTTCAATTTTGCCCGGATTCCGGTGCGGCGTGCCACTGGACAGGAATATGATGAAACATTTAAGGAAAGACTGGTGGACCATATCGTGAAGTTTTCTGTTACCGGTTTTGGGTTGAACGGTGAGGCAAAGGGATGAGAAAACGTTTTTTGTATGGTTGCGTCAGTCTCCTCATTGCGGGCTTTTTGGCCTCCGGATGCATGAAGATGGGGCCTGATTTCAAGACTCCCAAACCTCCGGTTCAGGAGCCCGGAACCTTTCAACATGCACAGGAGGCTTCTACCCGCTGGGAAACGCAAGACCGTTGGTGGGAGGTATTCGGGGATGCTGAGATTGACCGTCTTGTGGAAGATGTCCTGGAGCATAATCTGGACATCCAGGCAGCGTCCGCAGGTGTTTTAGCCTTGAAATATCAGGTGATCCGGACCAGGGCATCCCGGTTTCCAGCCATCGGCCTGCAAGGGACAGCCCAGCGGCAGCGTATACCCGAAACGACTGTCTTTCCAGGGGTAACCAGCGGCGGGGGAAAG
>DUZB01000383.1 GCA_013349725.1 Deltaproteobacteria bacterium
TCCCCTTCCTTGAGGATTTTCACATGGGGGACTTCCAGTTCTTTGACCCAGTCGGCTCGTTTGGCGGCCGGTTTCCCAAATGGGTTTCCAGTCTTTTCCACAAACGTAAGAATCTTGTTGAAGGTCTTGGGGCCTTGCGCGGATTCCAGCACATGCCGGCGCATGTCTATCATCTTGTTGATATATTCGATGAATACGGGACATTCTTCTTCGCAGGCCCCGCAGGTGGTGCAGGACCACAGTTCATCCAGCCCAACGATGCTCCCTTCCCCTCCTACCATGGGCTTTTCATCCGGGTCTTTCCGCGAACGGGGAAGAAAGGACCACACGGGGTATTTGCGGTAAGCATGATTCCTCAGTTTGATGGTCAATTCTTTGGGGGACAGAGGTCTACCAATGGCGTTGGCGGGACAGTTATCCGTACAACGCCCGCATTCGGTGCAGGTGTAAAAATCGAGGATCTGCTTCCACGTGAATTCTTCCAGTTTTTCGACGCCTAAACTTTCCAGTTCGAAAATATCTTCCACCCCGTACCTGGCCGGTTTGATAGCCCCTTTCCGGAGGTTATGAAAGAACACATTGGGAAGAGCCGTGATAATATGGAAATGTTTGGAGAGGGGAAGCAGATTCAGGAAAAGAAAAAAAGCCAGAATATGAAGCCAGTAACTCGCACGGAGTATCCCCGAAAGCAATTGCGGGCTGCTTTCAGGCAGAAAAAGCATCCCGATTCGTGCAGCGGGAAGCCATCCCCTTGGCTCCCCTCCCAGAAGAATTCCACTGCCCTCAAAAAGCATATCAGTGATCATGAGAAAGCTGATGAGTCCCAGAACCAGGTAGGCTTCGAAGGTGTGACTCCCTGCATATCGCGCGGGTTTGACAATGGCGCGCCTGAGGATGGCCCAGATGCAGGCAAAAAGCACGATGATTTCAAAGAGGTCCTTTATCGTGTTGTAAAATGTGCCAAAAGGGCTGTGCATAAAGGAACGAAAGACGGGAATGCCAAGCCCCTCTGTGACCAGGTCCAGGGAGCGAAGTCCCAAGACGACAAAACCCCAGAATATCATAATATGGATGACGCCGGCCCACAGATAACGGGGCTGACGTTTCTGGATGAACCCAAAAGCGATGAGGTCTTTGAAGCGCCGTTTCCAATGGGAAAATCGGGGGTCCGCCTGGCCCGCAAGAAGAAGAGTAAGTCGGCTTCGAATGGTAATGGTAAAAACCGTCAGGGCTGCCGAAACAACCAGCCACATGAGAATAACTCCGGCATATCCCTGACTGCCTCGCACGGCAAATTCGCTAAAAGAAACCATGATCATCTACTCCCGGTCAGACTTCGTTAAATGGTCTAATGGTTGAGTGGTTGTCGGCATAAGGTTTGAATGTTATGACAAATGAAAAAACAATGCGCCACAATAAGCGCGCATTATATCATTCATGAAAAACCGGATAATTCATTTTTTTATCATCACACAAAGCCGGCAGGAAAGCAATAAAAGGAACGGTCATCCATTCTCATTATGACTGTTTTTCCATGGCATCGGTTTCATGAAACCCATATTTGATGCATTCGTAAAAAAGCAAAGTTTCGCGCAAAGGCGCAAAGCTCTCAAAGAGAGATATAATAATGTCAATAACTTATCTCTATGTTCTCTGAGGGCTCTGTGAGAAATACGACTTTTTACGAGACCATCATATTTAGAGTCTCTATCATTTTCCTGATTCCCTTTTGTTTTTCCGCAAAAGGGTGTATCGTATGAGAAAAAACGCAAACAAAGGGAGAATATTTCAGATGGCCAGTGAGATAGTGAATAAAATGAAAGAGCTTGTGCGGGACAACAACACCTGTGTTTTGGCTACGACCTTCAAAGACAAGCCTCACTGTTCACTTATGGTGTATGTGGCGGATGAGGACTGCGGCGAAATCTATATGGTGACCCATCGGGACACTACCAAATACCGGAACCTGCTGAAGAACCCGAACGTGAGCCTTCTCATCGATACGAGAGCCGAAAATCCCGGCGAAAAGAGGTCTGAGGCAAAGGCTCTCACGGTCGCCGGCGAATTTCGAACCGTCGACGATGAGGAGAAAAAACAAATGGTTCTAAAAAAGATGTTGAATGTCCATCCCCATTTGAAAGATTTTCTCCACGATGCGGGCGCTGAGATTTGTTCGGTGAAAATAAAATCCTTTCTCCTCCTTGAAGGAGTTTCAAGTGCTTATTTCGAATCTGTATGAGCCCCTGCCGATGCAGCGACTCGGCTGTGATTCTTGAAAAAATTCCAAAGGATTTCGGCGGCATCAAAATCCTTCAGGGGATTGTTATCGTCTAAGGAACTGGTGAAATATCTCCCCGGCCAGTCATGGCCCCAGTTTTCAATCAGCCAAAGGGAGACCTCAGTCCCATCGGAACAGTGGTTCCACGATTGGACGGTCACCTGGCCTTGATTCATCTGCTTTTCCTGCACGGCTGGCGAACACCCATCATTTTTTACCCAGAAATCCACACAATCCGGGACGGACCTGTACGTTCGGGTGCCTCCCCGGCGTTTGCTTACGCCCCCTTCATAGGGAACATCCTGGTCATCCAGACCGTGCATGATCAGGACCGGAAGCGGTTTACGGGGCTCAGGAATGCGCCATTCCGGTTCCTCTTCGGTTTCCCTGCCGCCCATGGATGCAGCGAGGAAAGCCGCGCCTGCCAGCATCTCCGTCTTTTCCGCCGCAAACCGGTAGGTCATCATTCCTCCGTTTGAAAAGCCCAGCATGTAGATACGGCTTTGATCCACGTGCAGTTGGTTGCAGACATCCTCAATGGCCGCTGTGATAAACCCGACGTCATCCACTCTGTCTTTTGCGGCTTTTCCACAACAATGACCTGCATTCCAGTGCTGCAGATATCCGAAGAGGCCCATCCCATCGGGATAGAGCACGATGAAGTTTTCCCGATCCGCCAGGGCGCTGAAACCGGAAAATGTTTCCATGCCCAGGCCGGTATCGAAAGCGCCGTGAATGACCACTACAAGGGGCAGCGACTCTTTGGAATCATACCCGGGCGGAACATGGATCTGATAGGTTCTGTTGAACCCGTTCGCCTGGATGTCCATCTCCACTTCATAGGTTTTTGGGCCGACGATCCGGTCTTGAGGCAATCTCCTGGAACATCCCGGAACGAACTGCAAAAAGAATGCAAAAGATAGGAGTGTGATCAATCCTTTCATTTTCTCTCCTCCCCGTTAAGACTGTTAAATGGTCTACTCAACAACTCAACCGTTTGACTATTTGACGAGGTCAGTCTGGTCTTGACGTAATTTTGAAAATACTCTATTCTTTCCATTCCTACAATCGCTTTTTCGAACGTATTTCCGCCGGCCGCCGGTTGCAGCTTTCCAAAATGAACCAGGGAGGGATTGTCCCATGAGCCAAGGTCTCGTATCCGATACAATAGAATGTGAAGGCCCTGAAGATGCTGTCGAAACCTTTTTTCAAAAGGGTTGGACCGACGGGCTTCCCGTTATTCCTCCTACAGAAGGGAAGGTGCTGAAATTCTTAGGCGCTGCCGGGCTTGCCCCTGATGAAATCCTGGGGGCTATCCCCGAGCGAAACCGGATTTTTACCGCCGAAAAGGTAGCTGTTAATGCCGTTATGGCTGGATGCCTTCCCGAATATTTTCCCGTTGTTGTTGCAGCCGTTCGTGGGATATCCCGCCCTGAGTTCGGACTGCACGGTGTCTCGGCAAGTACAGCGGGAGCGGGAATCCTGATGGTGGTCAATGGTCCGGTGTCCAAAGAACTGGGGATCAACAGCGGTCAGAATCTCATGGCTCCAGGCAATCGCGCCAATGCCACCATAGGGAGGGCCGTAAGACTCGTTTTGTATAATCTGGGGGGGCGGGAGTTTGACAGGTCGACCCTGGGGCACCCAGGGAAATATACTTTCTGCATCAGCGAGCAGGAGAGTCGCTGGGAACCTCTCCATGTTCTGCGGGGGCTGACAAAGGAAACGAGCGCCGTCACTCTTTTTGCGGCCGAAGGTCCCAACCAGGTCCAGAACCACAGTGCTCTGAAACCGGAGAATATCCTCAATACCATCGCCGACCGGATGCGGTCTCTGGGCAGTTTCAATATGGGGGGAGACGTGGAGTGTGCGGTGATCATCTGTCCGGAACACTACGAAACCCTGAACCGGGCCGGGTGGACCAAAAAGGATGTGCGGAAGCATCTTTTTGAGAAGGCCTGCCGGCCGCTTGCAGATCTGAAAAGGGGAGGGCTGAACGAGACCCCCGTGCTCCCGGAGGATGAGAAAACGATGGTTCGGGCGGTTTCTTCCCCGGATCAGATCCTGCTGATCATGGCCGGGGGCGTTGCCGGGAGGTTCTCAGCCTGTATGTCCGGATGGTTCAGTCGTCATATGTCCAGGGCCGTTACAGAACCGATCGGCCCGTCCTGCGCAGGGGGTACCTGAGCGGTTACCGGGGTTCCGTTGGAATCCCTGAAATAGGAATAGGAGGAACTGAAGATGAGCATCACGGTACTGGATCCCACCAATAAACCTATCGAAACAGCTTTCGAAATGGCGCCCCGTCCCGAGAGCCTGAAAGGGCTTACCCTGGGACTTATTGATAATGGGAAGAAAAATTCGGATTATTTAGTGAAGAAAATCGGGGACAGGTTGCGGGAACTCCATGGCCTCGAAGGGGGAATTCACGTGAGGAAGCCTTCTCCTTCCCATGCTATTCCCGAGGATGCAGCGAAGGAACTGGCGGAAAAGTCGAATCTGGTTCTTGCGGGTATCGGGGACTGAGGTTCCTGCAGCTCGGGCAGTGTGCTCGACGGAATCGTCATGGAAAAATTGGGTGTTCCCACGGCAGTTATCTGTACGGAACCCTTCACCTCCTCAGGAAAGGCTATGGCCGTGGCACATGGTTTTCCCGATTATCCATTCGCCATTATTCCTCATCCCATTAATGCTACCACGCATGAAGTGTTGGATCAATGGGTGGAAGATTCCCTCCCTGGGGTTGTTCGGCTGTTGCTGAAATGAAACTTTGTTTCCGGCTTCCAGTTTCCAGCTTCCGGTTTTCGTTCCGATTTATTGACAAGCCGGAGCCGATGCTTATTTTTTAACAACGAGTAACGAGTAACGAGTAACGAGTAACGAGTAACGAATGGAGTTGAACCCGCCCTTAAAGGGGCTACGAGCCGGGTGTCACGAACAGTGAACCCGGTTTTTTTTGTGGAGGGTATAAAATGGAAGCAGTAAAACGTGTACAGAATGAATCGATCGAAGAACAGGATTTTTCAAGGCTGGATGAATCGGATGACAGGGAATTTTACCAAACGGATCGTTTTGTGAGCCATCTGGATTCGTTGGCACTGGGTACGGTTGAACGGATTATCGGCGAACTTGTTATCGAGGAAAATCCCGTTATCCTTGATTTGATGGCGGGTTGGGATTCTCACATTCCGAAAAGTCTGACGCCTGCCAGGGTGGTGGGGCTTGGCCTCAACGAAAACGAGTTAAGGAAAAACAAAGACCTGGCCGAGTTTGTACTTCATGACCTCAACGAGACCCCCCATCTTCCCTTTCCTGACAATACGTTTGATGCCGTTATCAATACGGTTTCAGTAGACTATATGACGAGACCAGTTCCTGTATTTCAAGAGGTGGCGCGTGTATTAAAGCCCGGTGGGGGCTTCCTGGTTTTCTTTTCAAATCGCATGTTTCCCCTGAAAGCGGTGAAGATCTGGAAGGAATCCAGCGAGGGCCGACGTGTGGAACTTGTGGAGAATTTCTTTCACCAGTCTCAGGGGTTTGAAGAAACAGAAACTTTTGTGTCCAAAGGGAAACCCAGACCGAAAAATGACAAATATGCCGGGGCTACGCCATTCAGTGATCCTGTGTATGTGGTCTATGCGGAAAAGAAAGGGGCTGATCCCAACAGAACGAAAAGGCCCCGGTTGGGAGAACGGGTTGACGGAGCGCTGCCGAAGGAGGAGCTTGAAAAGAAAAAACGTCTTGTAAAAGATACGCTCTGTTGTCCCCATTGTGATCAAAAACTGAAGAAATGGGAAGTCCCCGACAACCCTTTCTGCCAGACCTGGGATAATGAATTCATGTATATCTGCTTTAACGACGAATGCGGTTATTTCGAAAGGGGTTGGGAGCACATGAGGAAAAATTTTGACAAGACTCTTTCCTACCGCTTTATGTACAATCCAGTAAAAAAAACCTGCATGCCCATGCCCGTACCTTCCTACCGCGCTCTCAAGGAAGGTATTATGGAGTAGCTCATGTGAAACTTCGTTTGGAAATTGGAGACTGGAAACTTGAAACCGGATTGAACCATCCCAGTTAAATATGTTACGCTGTTTTTCGGAATTTAACGGGGTAACAGACCATAAAGGTACTTTTCTTAATGGAAAATGAGACGGTCACCTGGTATGTTTATATGCTCATCTGCAGAGATGAAACCATTTATACCGGCGTGACCACGGACCCGAAAAAGCGACTTGCGGAACACAACAGCGGCGTGAACGGGGCAAAGTATACCCGCTCACGCCGTCCTGTTTCAATGGTTTACCTTGAGGAAGTCCCCTCTCGCTCCGATGCCGCCAGTCGCGAATACCGCTTAAAGCGGCTCAGCCGGCAGCAGAAACTGCGGCTGATCCAATCTTCCGGTTTTCAGCCGGATCCTTCCTGACTATCATATAAAGTCAGAGGAGCCAAGCGAACCCATCACTTTAGTCACTTTATTTAACTTTAGCAACTTTAAACGCAAATTAGTGAACTTAACAGCAATGCGCGAATGACGAACAATCGAGTGACGAACATTCGAACGGAACAGCAAAAAAACAGGTCGGCATTTCCTTGCCTTCACAGAGTCTTTGGTTCGATTGTCCAATTGTTCGATTGTTCGTCACTCGATTGTTATCTTTTGAGTTAATGACATTGACTTTCAACTTATGCGATTCCAAGGAAATCATGCCCTTCGAGGGATAACCAAAAGCCGGGCCTTGAGACTCGGATTTTTACTCATACCAGGAGAGGATTTCCGACAGGTCTTCCCGAGCGGTCTTTATTCTGTTGACGGGGGATTCTTTGTCCGGATATCCCATGGCTACGGCAAGGAGGATTTCCATATTATCGGGGATATCGAGTTGATGGCTGATCACGTCTGCAAACGAAAGAATCAGGCCGATGGGACAGGCGCCAAGGCCCATGGCATGTGCTGCCAGAAGCAGATAGGAAACCGAGAGCCCCACATCCAGATATCGGGTTTTTGGAAAAAGTCGGTCCATCGCAACGATAATGGCTATGGGGGCTCCATAAAAAGAACAGCTCCCCTGTTCAATGAATTGGCTGTACGATGTCCCCGTTTCGGTAATTCCCGGTTTCATCAGTTCAAGTACTTGGCGACTTCTTTGGGCGAATTTTTCGGGAAGCGGCTTGGTTGTTCCAGGACCGCAGGTAGTTTTCCTTTCGGCCTGGGCTTTTTTCAAGCTGCGTACCAGCCTGTCTTTTTCTTCG
>DUZB01000118.1 GCA_013349725.1 Deltaproteobacteria bacterium
ACTGCATCGCGACTTTGGAGCGGAATGTTTTCTGTTGGCATACGACCAGTTTACGGCAAGGAAAGAATTTGTGGAATCCTTTTGCCATGAAGTCATCCGGAAAGGATTGAACCATATCCCATGGTACTGCATCTCACGATTAGATAGCGTGGACGCACCTGTTCTAGCCCTCATGAGGGAAGCCGGGTGTGAATCCATGTGCTACGGGATTGATTCGGGATCGAAGCGGACCCTGGCCTTTATACGCAAAGACATTGATGAGGGCATCCTTTACACCCGCGTAGCCGAAACCGCCTCACAGGGGATTGTTCCCACCCTGAGTTTTGTGATCGGTTTTCCTCCCGAAGAAAAACAGGACATCGATGATACCCTTCGCATGGCTTTAAGAACAGGGATTCTGGGGAACAGCAACCCGCTTATACAGCTGCCCACACTTTTGCCGGGAACCGATCTTTTCAGGCAATACATACATTCCGCCGTACGCCGGGTGGACACCTATTTTGCCCTTGGACTTGAATTTGATGGAGGAAAAAGGCTGGATTCGGACGAAGCAATGATCAATGCCTTCCCTGCAATCTTCAGCAGTTTTTATAACCTGCCCTGCCCTGCCTACTCTTTAGAGGAACTCAATCTCCTGGCAAGTTACTTTCCGCTCATCGTGCGTTTCTATCCCAAAACCTTTCTTCTTCTGAGCCTTGAAACCCATGCATTCATAGCCGACCTGTTCATTCAATGGCTCAGGTGGCTGAAAGGTAAATTGAAAAGAGAACCTGTCCTATTAACCCCCAGCGACTGTTATCTCTACTTTGGGGACTTCACTTCGGAAAGATTGTCCACGGTAAAAAAACGGTTGCGACCTTACGTTCACGACATCCTAGAGTACGAAAACCTTTCGTTAAAAGTGGGGAAATCCACTCCCCCTAAAGAGCATTTCACTATAGACCTCCAGAATATTAGTGGATTCGTTGCCGTTAGGAACAGTGATGCAATTATGAAAGAATTTGATTTTGACGTTCCTGTGATTATAATGGACTTTAAGGCGGGCCGTTTCCAGGAAGCATACGAACCCCAGAAAACCCTTCTGCTTTTCCGGCAGGAGGAGGATCTCCTGGAGGTGGTGGAAATAAACGCCTTTACAAGAGACCTTCTTGCACTTTGTGACGGAGAATCGCCGCTGGAATCTGTTTCAAGCGAGCTTTATGGCCAATACGGTCAGGATATGACCAGGAAAGCCTTCTTTGATTCCTGTGTCGAGGCGGTTCAGATTTTGGGAAAGGAAGGTTATTTGAAGAAAGGAGGTGAAATCTATGGTAAAGATCAAGAAAGTTGAGAAGAAAGTGTCTTATGCAGCAAGCTGTCATGCACCTGCATGCCACGCTCCGTCTTGTCATGCTCCGGCATGTCACGCACCAGCATGTCACTCTCCTGCCTGTCATGCTCCGGCATGTCACGCACCGGCATGATCAGCGTGGAAATTTCTAAAACGAAAGGAGGGACGCTCCGGTCTCTCCTTTCGTGATCCCTCCGGGACCTTCCCGCTAAGAGCAGCGTATTCCTTTCCTCGAAAACATCTAATCGTTTCAACCCGACGGTGTAGTCAAAGATTATGAAAAGACCTCTGCTTGAACTTCTGATCTGCCCTTCCTGTCTTCCCGACGAAATTTCCTTACGCATTCAAAATCACGACATGGATGGCGAGGATATCCTTTCAGGCCGCCTCCATTGCGGCCAATGTGGGACGAATTATCCCATTTCTGATGGAATTGCCCGGCTCATTCCGATTCAAAATCCCATGTGCAACCTGTCCGGCAAATACGAAGCGCAGTCGGTTGTTTCATCCTATCTCTGGAGCCATTACGGCGACCTTTTCGACGATCAGGATGCTGCTCAAGCCTACAGGGAATGGGCCGATCTCGTGGTTTCACGCACTGGATTCTCCCTGGATGCGGGCTGTGCAGTGGGACGGTTTACCCTGGAAATGAGCCGAAAATCCGATTTAGCTGTAGGCGTGGATCTTTCTCATGCGTTTATTAAAAAGGCAAGAGAATTCATTACGAAAGGCTCCTTGGATGTATCCCTGGTTGTTGAAGGAACTCTCACGGAAGAAAAAACAATCCATATGCACAAAGATTGGGATACCGAAAAGGTCGAATTCCTGGTAGCAGACGTACAGGCTCTTCCTTTCAGGGGCGGTTCTTTCAACATTCTTTCCTCTCTTAACCTGATAGACAAAATCCCCCTTCCCTTTCTTCATCTGAAAGAAATGAACCGGGTTGCGAGAAAGAAAGATGCACAGTTTTTATTGTCGGACCCATTTTCATGGTCTACAGAGATCACAGGGGAAGAGAACTGGCTGGGTGGCACCAACAGAGGCGCATTTTCAGGGCATGGTGAGGAAAATGTCGCCTCTCTGTTGCATGGTGAAGATGGTGGAATCGATCCCCCATGGTCTCTTGGAAATCGAGGACATGTCTGGTGGAAGATACGGAATCACCAAAATCATTTTGAACTGATTCGAAGTTGTTATCTGAATGCTTTTCGGTAAGAGGCGCCTGCCGGGTATCTTCAGGCAGACCTTATCACGTTTGATCATTTGAGTGGTTACAATGAGATTTATGCAGGGAAAGCCATGAGAATTACAATCGCTAAAAAACTGTGGCTCAGCTTTGGAATCCTGATTCTTGTCCTTGGCATCAGCGGATTGGTATCCTATCTTCAGATTCAAAAACTCAACGGGGCATTAAGGCAGGTACTTGTTGTTTCAGAACCAATGGACAATGCCCTTCTGGAGATAGAAATAAGCATAGATGAGATCGCCAGGGCGATTTATGGATACATCAGAACCAATGAGGCATGGCATCTAAAAACAGTTCAGGATTCCGAAACTTCATTGAAGTATTTCATTGATAAGTTCGTGCAACTTACTAATGACAAACTTGAAAAATCTTTCGGGATGGAACTGAAAGATTTCTACGAGAAATTCAGAAAATTGTGTCTGACGATTGTCGCACTTGGACAGGAGAAACAGAGATCGCGGGTTTTGTTCGTGAAATATATCAAGCAAACCGGTGATCTTATAGATTTGGAGCTTCAGCGGGATCTGGAAAAAGAGGGGCCCGATACATTCAGAAAGCGCGAAAACGCCCTTGCCATGAAAATTGCCCTTCACACGATTTTTGAAGCAATCGTTGGACAGGTTTCTGAAAGCGAACCTGAGGCGGTGAAAAATATCAGGATTGCATCCGGCCGTTTCGAACGTTCCGAAACGCTGTTTGAAAAAACGATTATCTCAAATTCCGAGCTCTCTTCTTTCAAAGAAATTCACAGGAATTTTCATGAGACCATGGAAAACGGTTCGCATTTCCTCGGGATTAAGGACAGGCTTCGCGCAGAAATTGAGATTTTTGATCGGGAAATCAAATGGGCAGAGTCCCTTCTCAACGATCGTGCCCAACCGCTGCTCAGGGAAGAGACAAGGTCCGGTGCTGAAGCGGCCATGAAATTCGGTGCGGCAACCATCACCATAAGCCTTTCCATGGCAGTTATAGCCATCCTCATCATAGGAGGGGTAACGCTCATTACTACGCGGGATATTATCCGCTCTGTCCGCATCCTGAAACAGGGTTCTGAAAAATTCGGCAAGGGAAATCTGGATGAAAAAATTTTCGTCAAAACCAGTGATGAAATCAGCGAAGTGGCCACAGCATTCAATGTGATGGCGGAGAAGAGAAAAGAAGCGGAAGAAAAAGTCAAGGAAAGTGCTGAGAAAATAAAAATGTTTTCCTATTCCGTCTCCCATGACCTGAAAAGCCCGGCCATCGGCATTTACGGCCTCACCAGGCTGCTTCGAAAAAATTACGGAGATATGCTTGATGAGAAGGGAAAGGATTATTGCGACCAGATCCTGAAGGCTTCGGAGCAGGTTGCCTCTCTCGTGGAAGATATTAATGTATTCATATCCACAAAAGAGGCGCCCCTTGCTTTCGAAAAGATACAACTGGAAGAAGTTGTCCGGGCGGCAAAGGATGAAGTTGCCTCCCGGCTTACGGTTCACGGGATACAATGGGTACAGCCTGGCGATCTTCCCGAAATAAAAGCAGATAAGATGTCTATACTGCGAATTATCAGAAATCTGGTGGATAATGCCCTGAAATATGGCGGCGAATCCATGACCAAAATTCAAATCGACTATCAATCTGCAGACCGGTTCCACATTATTTCTGTCACTGACGACGGGATTGGTCTGAAGAAAGAGGACTCCAAAGAAATATTTGAGGTATTCAAGAGAAAAAAGACCTCCTCACCCGTTCAAGGTACCGGTCTCGGGCTGGCCATTGTAAAGGAAATTGTGGCACGTCATCATGGAGATGTATGGATGGAACCGGGTGATGAGAAAGGAGCCGCTTTTCTTTTCTCCATTTCAAAAAATCTCTAAGGCGGCGTAGCCATAACCAGAAATGTCTCGCGCAAAGGCGCAAAGGTGCAAATTTTCTTCTTCCCAAAGCTCCTCCTCGGCGGGGTTCAAGCCAATGGATGTCAACAGAAAGGCCGTATCTTCACTTGGAAAGAAATCGATCAAGGCCTTCGAAAAACAGGGCCACGTCGTCCGGATTGTTGTAACAATGAGGGGAGAGCCTGACCATGCCATTTCTTACGGAAACGACAATATTTCTATCATTTAGAAAGCTATGTAAGGCTACCGGGTTTCCATCAAGAAAGAAGCTGAGAATCCCGGAACGTTCATTCGCTGCGAGGGAGGATGCAATGTCGATTTTTCGATCCTGCAGGCCCTGAATGAACAGGTCGTTCAGGAACATGATCCGTTGATGTACACGTTCAAAACCTGCTTCGTTCAACAGCCTGATGGCGGCGCCAAGGGCATAAATACCTGCCACATTCATGCTTCCCGGCTCAAAACGAAGGGCGTCCGGTTTCAGGCGAAAATCCTTTTGAGAAAAATTCTCCTCGTCCATCACGCTTTTCCATCCTACCCTGTCCGGATGTACAAAATGATTGGCTTCCTCGGAAATATACACTATTCCACATCCCATGGGACTCAAGAGCCATTTGTGCCCTCCGGCGGACAGAAAGTGTATTCCATATTTCTTTACATTTATGGGGATGATCCCCAGACTCTGGATGGCATCCACACAGAAGAGGATTCCCTTCCTTCGACAGAAATCTCCCAGAGCTTCCAGATCGCAACGAAAACCCGCAGAAAAGTCCACGGAACTTACGGAGACGAGTCGGGTCTTAGGCGCCAGCGCTTTTTCCACATCCTCCACATGGAAAGATCCGTTTTTTCGTTGGATGCGCCTGGTGCGCACTCCTTGGAATGCCAGGTTTTCCCAGGGGTACAAATTGGCCGGAAATTCCGGATCGGGGATGAGCACCACATCTCCCTTCCGCCATTTTAGTCCGGCCGCTACCATGCTGAGTCCGTCGGAAGTGTTTCCTGTAAATGCCAGTTCACCAGACCTGCAGGAAAGGAGCTCGGCAACAAGCGTTCTCACTTCCTCTATCTTCTCCATCCATTCAGGATAACTTTCACCGCCATACCACGCTATCTGCTCCAGTAGTGCTTTCACCGCTTTCACCGATGCCAGAGGTATGGGCGAAATCGCCGCGTGATTCAAAAACACGCGGTTTTCAGTGACAGGGAACTGCGAACGGATTGTGTCTAAATGGTCCAATAAATCCCCCTATTCGGGTTCGAAATTGCGTTTGGCGGCAAGGAAAGTCGGCAGATGTTTTAAGAAATACCAGATGCTCCACCGGTGTTGCCAGAGGTGTTTTTGAAACTTTTTTCTCCACCTCGGATCACTGTAAAATCTCTTCACGTGCTGGTTGTAGAGTTCAGCAAGCTGTTCTTTCGATGTGATGCCTTTCGGGACAAATACGAAATTGAGACAATTCATCTTTCGCCAGTCACAGTCAAAAGTGCCCTCCTGGAAAATCGTATCCCAGACAGGGGCGCCCGGGAAGGGCGTGAATTTCGACATGTTCATGTCATCGAGGCCCAGAGAGATGACAAGGTCACTCGTTTTCCGGATCGTCTCGGGGGTCTCACCGGGGAGCCCCATCATGAAAAGGCCTTTTGCCCTCAGCCCCATCTGTTGAATGCGTCTGACGGTATCCCGGACTTCGTGAAGATACACCCCGGGCTTATGGATCTTCATAAGGTCAGGGTCGCCGGTTTCGATCCCCAGGGAAAGCTGAAGGAATCCGGCCTCTTTCAGCATTTCAAGAAGTTCATCGTCACAATGCCCTACTCGCACCGCACAATTGAACTGCATACCGGGAGGATTCGAAATAAGCAGTTGGCAGAGTTCGGCAATCCGTTTTCGGTTGGCCGTGAAAAGATCGTCATAGATGTTGATATGGCGAACCCCGAATCGCTTTCGCAGGTATTTGATATGCTCGTAAACATATTCCGCGGAATTATAGCGAAACCCCCGCTTAAAAACAGAACGGTCGCAGAACGAGCACTGGTAGGGGCAACCCCGACTGGTAACCATGCTTGAGCCCGGGCTGAGGACATAGCTGAAGAGAGGAAGGCTGTACCCTTTCGGAAACCCTTCCAGTTTTTCGTAGGCAGGAAAAGGCAGGTCATCCAAGTCGTGGATATGCTCCCTGGGAGGATTGGTTAACGGTCCATCTGTACCTCTGCGCGCAATACCCTGGATTGAAGCGGGCGACCGCCCTTCTGCCAGGTCCGCCATGGTCACTTCCCCCTCTCCAATACAGAGGAAATCAATGGCCGAATAATCCTTGAGCAGGGAGGCGCCCAGGGAGGATATATGAACACCTCCGAAAACAGTGGTAATCTGATCCCTCACCAGCTTGATCTGTTCCGCCAGTTCGTAACCATCGAGGAATCCTGAGGTTGTAGCTGAAAATCCGACCATGTCAGGATGATAGCCTAAAATGGCCTTCGTGTGGAACCGATTGTCGAAGGGCTTTCCAGGCCCCAGGCAGTCATAAACAAAGACGGTATGCCCCGCTTTTTCAAGATAAGCTGCAATGGAAATAAGTCCCAGGGGGGCCATGCGGTTAGCCACGGCTGTCACATCTTTTTTTCCCGGGACCCAGTTTGAACCGGCAGGATGTACAAGTACGATGCGCATGGGAGTAAATATTGCATAAATTGCAGATGGCGTAAAGATGTAATAGAGGCAACGGAAAAGTTAAACGGCTGTCATTATCCGCGATGTCAAATGGCTGAAATAGGGTCGAATACAGACAACGAAATAATTCACCCGTATTGACTTGATGTCACTACTGAAGATATAAAGGATGTGAAATTTAGGCCTTGATCATCGTTTCGGCCACCCGGCAATGAATTGCCGGGCTATTGTCTGTCGCCCCGATGGGGCTTCTACCGTCTTGTAGGGACGGTTGATAATAGCCTGGGGTTTCAACCCCAGGTGGCAAATGGCCTTAAGAAAATCAGAGGGATGGGAATGAATGTCTTCGTAACGGATTGTGCTGCTCTCA
>DUZB01000330.1 GCA_013349725.1 Deltaproteobacteria bacterium
CCATGTCCCCAATGCCTGGGAATAAAGCCTTTTGTAAACGATTCGAACGGTCAGTGTATCCATCACCTGCACCTGTTTCACCGGTTCGTAATCGGACACCCTGGGAGAAAGATTTACCGGATCCATAATGGCGTCATAGGTGAATTTCACATCTCCGGCATCAAAAACGTGTCCGTCGTGAAATTTTACGCCCGGTCTCAGATGGAAAATCAAAACGGGATTGTGCTCGATGGCGGGAAGGATCTCCTTTGCATAAGCGGCGCGTATCTTCTCGTCTACCTGAGGTATCATATGCAGGAAGGGCACCCCATCAAACGATGCAAAGTAATCCTTTCCAAAAAGCTTTGAAAGATTGCTGAAAAGGTCTTGATCCACTTCCGACAGAGTCAGTTTGATGCGGGCCGGGGCGTGAACCGTTATTTTCACTTCCTTTTTTTCTTTCCGGCTGTTCTCTATCCGGATGGTTTCATAAATTTTCGGAGGGATGATTGCAACCGCCTTGATTCGATCGAGAGTAGCGCGCAATTCCGGATCCGGAAGGGTTTTGTCTTCCATGGCCCCTTGAATTATGTCAACCACATCCTGCGCATTTTCAATGTTTTTCCCCGGGATTACGGCGTTGTCATGGATAAAAAAATAAGCTTCCTCCAGGACCTCCCAGGCAGTGGCGAGCCGGCCCCTGAAATTTAATTCTTCATCATAATCGATCAGGCCATCGAATACCATGGACTCAATACGACTGCTCGTAGAGTTCGCCGAAAGAATAGGGTTGAGCAAGGTGGCATCTCCAAGAGATGCCGTGATATATTCGTGAAGGCGGCCCGGGTTCCCCTTCGTCTGCTGTTCATAGGTGGGAACCCACAGATATGACTGAAGAAGAAAGAGGATAATGAGGGTGGGGATCAATATCAGCAGGCGTTTGATTGTCATTTCAGATACATGGCGGTTCAATAATCCTTGTTTTACCAGAAAGCACCGGAGCCCGATATTACGCAGGCATCGTTTCTCCATAATTGTGGAAGAAAATAATGTCAAGGGAAAAGCCGGTTTCCATGGGATTTTGGCTGAGCATGCCCGTGAAACCATTTTTTTCAACTTGACGTAAGGGACTCGAGAGTCAATAATAGGGTACAAGACAACAGGTAGGAATACAAAACCACAGCAAGTGGGTAGAATATTAATGGAGGGTATAGAAAAAATGACGGGACAGCCAAAGATGGATCCGGAAGTATTGTCCATGGTACTGGATACCATAGAAAAATTAGAGAGGGAAAAACTTCCTCTGGAAACCAAACTGGAAATGGACAGAATCGGTGAATTTCCGGAAAAACTGATCCGGTTCATGCTGGGGCCGGATATTGCCCTTCATCTTATTTTCATACCGGAAGAATTCGGTGGACTTGGTGCAGGGGCGACAGAGATAGCCATTGTGTCGGAAAGAATGGCCAAGATGGACCTTGCCGTCGCCACATCTTTTTTAGCCATATGCCTGGGGATGGATCCCATACGGGTTGGCGGCACACCTGAACAACAGAAAAAATACATTACAAAAATTGCGGAAGAGGGTCTGGTGGTTGCCTATGGCGTCACGGAACCCGAAGCCGGGTCCAACGTTCAGGCGTTGAAGACAAAGGCCGAGCGCGTGCTGGATGATAAGGGAGAAATCAAAGGGTACAGGCTCAACGGCCAGAAACAGTTCATCACCAACGGGGGCGTAGCCCAGCTCTACACGGTTCTTGCCGAGGCGCCGGACGGGCCGTCTTTTTTCGTGGTGGAAGGGGGTACGGAGGGGCTTGTCCCTGGCAAACATGAAGACAAACACGGAATTCGCGCCTCAGACACCTGCCCCCTGACCCTGGAAGATCTGTTCATCCCTGTGGAAGACCTTCTGGGAGGTGTGGAAGGCCAGGGGTTGAAACAGGCCAACAAGGTGTTTGGATATACGAGACTCATGGTGGCCACATTCGGTTTAGGGGGTGGTGTGGCAGCCTTGGAACGTTCCATCAAATATTCCAGGGAACGGGTTCAATTCGGCGCCACCCTTGCGGAGAAACAGGGATACACCCACAGGCTTCTGGTCCCCCATGCCGTGCAGCTGGAAGCGGCCCGTGCTTATATAGAGGAAGTGGCAAGAAGGCTCGATACCGATGAAGAAGACCTGCAGGTGGAAGGGTCCATCTCGAAATATTTTGCCACGGAGGCAGGTGACTCCATGGCCAACGATGCCATTCAGGCATTCGGGGGGTACGGCTACATCCGGGAATACGAGGTGGAAAAAATCAAGCGGGATGTAAAGATTCTGACCATCTACGAGGGGACCAGTGAAATCCAGAGAAATATCATTTCCATGTTCCGCATGCGATCTTCCGTACGGTCAAAAGGCGGATTTTACACGGAAATGGCGGACAGGCTGAAGGTCCTGCCCGAGGAAACAGGAGGGCCTGCCCTCGCTGACGCCATTTCGGCCATGAATACCGTTATTTTAAAGGCGCGGGCCAACAAGCTCACCAAGTCCCAGCACGTCATGTTCCTCCTGGCCGATATGATGACCTGGGCGGAGACGGCCAAGGCTCTCTGCCATAAGGCCGCGATTCATCGGGAAGGACAGGCCCGCACACCTGCATTTGTTAAAGGAACCGCGAGATTGTTTGTAAGGGAAACCGTGGAAAAGATTTATTTTAACAGCCTGAAAATCGGACAGGGTTGCGGTATGGCCGTTCCTGAAATCGTTGAAGCTGCAAAGGGAATGCCTGTGGATGCCATCCTGGAGGGCTACCTCCAGGACATGGATCTGGTTGCGGCGGAACTGGTAAGGTAAAAGGAATAAGTGGCCCAAAAAAGATATTATCGCCGACCGAGACCTTCACGTTCCGGTAAAAAAGACCGTTTCAGAGAAGATCCGGATTATTCAAAGCCAAGGATAGACCCGGTACTCAAGCCTTTTTTTGAGCAGATCGGCGTTCCCGAGAAAACCCCTTTCATCCCCGATCCTTTTCAGGTGGAAGCCGTTGAAGCTGCCATGGACCATGATGTCCTGGTGACCGCCCCAACCGGATCAGGAAAGACCTGGATTGCCTCCCATTCCATATACGAATATCTCGCAAGAAATATGCGGGTATGGTACGCTTCCCCTCTGAAAGCCCTTTCTAATTCCATCTATCAGCAATTCATCCGCGAGTTCGGTCCTGAAAATTGCGGCATTATCACCGGCGACAGAAAGGAAAATCAGGATGCACCGGTCGTTGTGGGCACCACGGAGATCCTGCGCAACCAGCTCTACGATGCCATGCATAAAGGGGTGAATATCCGCACGGATCTTGTCATCCTGGATGAAGCGCACTATCTGAATGATCCTGATCGGGGTGTGGTATGGGAGGAAGTGCTGATCTATCTGCCGCCGAGGGTGAAGCTCCTGCTCCTTTCCGCCACCATATCAAACCCGCAGGAGGTCTGCGCCTGGCTGAAGAAAATCCGGGGAACCTCAAACCGGNTGATTCAGAGCTATATCAGGCCGGTTCCCCTGAAGGCGCTTTTCCTTTTTCCGGATGGTCTCACGGTACCCCTGGGAAGTTTAAAGGGGCTGGACCCCAAGGTGAAGACCTTCCTTGCGGAGAGTTCAAATGTCAGGGGCAGGCACGGGGCGCCCGATTATGGAAAGATGCTGAAATGTCTCAGAGAGCTTGATCTTCTCCCGGCTATCTTTTTTCTCAAATCCAGGGCGGATTGCGACAATGCCGTTCTTACCTGCCAGCCAAGCAAAAAGGCCACACAGAAACGGAAACTCAAGGCCGAGTTGCGGTCTTTCCTGCTGGAATATCCCCATCTGAAGGAACACCGGCAGATTGAATACCTGCTGGAATCTCTGGTTGGCTCTCACCACGGCGGACAACTCCCGTACTGGAAGGTGCTCATTGAAAAACTGATGAACCAGGGTCTCCTGGAGGCCATTTTCTGCACATCTACTGTGGCGGCCGGGGTGAATTTTCCTGCGCGAACCGTGGTTCTGCTTCAGAGCGATCGCTACAATGGCCATGAATTCGTCGATTTATCGGCGGTGGATCTCCAGCAGATGATTGGCAGGGCAGGCAGGAGGGGAAAAGATAATATCGGTTTCGCATTGACCATACCGGGTCCCTATCTGAAACCCGGGCTGGTGCAAAAACTGGAAGACGCTTCCCCTGATCCCGTTGCCAGCCAGATCCATATCAATTTTTCCATGACCCTGAACCTCCTTCTTTCCCATTCCCCGTTAGAGATAAAAGATCTTCTGGAACACTCTTTTGCGGCCTACCAGTATGGGGCTTCAAATCCTGAACTGGAAAAGAAATGCACCCATCTCTTAAGCAAAATCAGGGAACTCCTTCCGGAAGCCGGATGCAACAGGGATGATCCCGGGGGAATTCAGGATCATATCCTGATTCGATCGTCCCTGATTCGGGACATGGACGCGCGCCGAGTTGCCGGGTTTCAGAAATCTCAGGAGGGCAGGGAGACGGGCGCTTTGACGCCGGGAAGGCTTTTCCTTCATAAAAACAACAAGATATACATGGTTTTCAAGACCTATTTCGACCGGGGAAGGCTGGTATGCGCTTCCCACAATATCCTGAAAAAAAACCCCGACAAACCAAGAAAACTCAAATTGAAAAGGGTAGATCTCCATCAGATTCAGATTGTTTTTGATCAAACAGTGAGCATTCCCCAAGACTATTCAAGGGAAGAACTGGATCGCATTTTTGACGGGATTGCCCTGGAAAGCCTCAAACCGGAGGGAGATGCCCCATCTGAAACCTTTCCTGAAGACGATAAATCGTGTCGCCTGAAAGAAAGGGTCGCAGCACTGCCCTGTGAAGAATGCCCGCACAAAAGTATCTGCCACGAGGAAAAGAAAAACAAAATTCTGCGAATCGTGGATGAATTTCAATCTGTCATTGCCCGAATGGAAGGGTCCGGCAGCGGGTTGTGGTACAGCTTCAAGCGACATCTGCGTTTTCTCAAAGAAACGGATTTCGCAGATGAACACGGCACATTGACTGCCGATGGGAGGTGGGCATCCAATCTCAGGCTGGATCAACCCCTTCTCATAGCCGAAGCCATCAGAAAGGGGGCCTTTGAAAATATCCTCCCTGAAAATATGGCGGGGGGACTTGCTCCTTTTGTCTGGGACAGGGGCCAGGACGTGGAAATCCTCCTGAGAGAAGAAATAGATTTACGTCCCATGGAGGAAACGTTTGGCATCATCCAGGAAAGAATTCGGGAAATCAGGAGATTGAAATCGAGCAGAGGTTTGGAGGGTCCTCCCCTGCTCTACTGGCCTGCGGCGGCTGTCTACCTATGGGCCAAAGGGCTTTCATGGGAGGAGCTGATCGTTTCAGTGCATGTAAGCGAGGGGGATATGGCTTCCCTGATCATGAGGACGGCAGACCACCTCAGACAGATAGCGGCTTTAAAAGATACCCACCCGGAAATCGCCGCAGCGGCTTCAAAGGGCATTGAACGGATATTCAGGGAGCCTGTCTACATTCCTTAACCGGACGCTGCCTGATGAATGAAGCCCGTAATGACGAACGCATCTTTTCCCCATGTTCTGCTCCTCCCGGAAGCCAGTCTTATTGCAAGGATTTTTCCCCGTAACCGGATTGGCTGCGAGTTGATCAACTGCCATATGTGGTGGTCGTGAAAATTTCCAACCTGTGCGGTTAGCCATTAGCAGTTAGCATTAAAAGGGAGTGGAAATAAGATAATTTAAAAAATCATTATCTGTTCAGCCTTTTTTATCTTTTCATCCACTGTCATCAGTCTCAAATTGTATTCCCATGCAGTTGCTGCTATAAAGCGGTCAGCAGGATCTTTATGTGGAAGTTCAATCAGTCTGCTTCTAACAGCAATCTCATGTGACAATTTTGCTTCTTTCACCGGACTTTATTCAAGTGCTTCTTTTATCCAATCCTTCGGGGACAAATCAAGTACGATTCTTCCTTTTTCAGCAAGAATCATGGTTTCCCATATCGTAATTGGAGAAATGAAAAGTTCATTTTCCTTGTTTTCAAGAGCCTCGGTCATATCTTTTCCAAGCATGTCTGGTTCAAGCAAACTCCATAGCCATATGTGTGTATCCAGCAGCAATTTCATTCTGACAAAACCTCCCAAACATCGGAATCTTCTGCCGGAGATACAACATCACCAACAATCTTTCCTCTGGTGCTCATACATCCTAACCAAGAATTTTTATCGTGAAAAGAGACCGGAATAATTTTTACCAGAAGCTTTTCCTTATCAGTTATAAGTACTGATTTATCTAAGCGACACACAGAATTTATAATGCTGTTTAAATTCTTTTTTAAATCTACAAGTTGTATTTCTTCCATTTTATACTCCATATTTCACAGTGGCATGACGTCCCGGATGAGGAGCGCGCTGTTTGCGTCTGACTCGATCCGGTTGGATGGCCCGAGCTGCTGATTTTGCAGCCAATCTTTTTTAATGCGCGCTCCGCATCCGGGACGATGGCCCCTGCTTTTTAGGGGCCATCCAGTGATTATATAGTTTTTGCTTATCCTTCACAAGGTATACTTGACGACCAATTTCCCCATTTTTGGGTGTGCAACCAGCTGCATAGTCTACAAATATGCTGATAAACAGTATGGTGATTAATTCTCACATGAAAGATACGCCTTTGCATACCCTTTCAAGCGAGACGTCCCGATAAAGCATAATAGAATCCGGCCTCTAATTGCCTTGCTGGGAATTGTCAATTCCAGAAGCGCCCGCCCCAGTAGATCTTTCCGGTTGGCTGTGGTCTCTCAGCAAATCCACCACTGGACAAACCATTTATTCTATCGATTGACCCAAAGGCCCAGATCCTTTTCCAGCAATAGAACGTTCATATCTCCTTCGCCGCCAATTCCAAAAATTTTAGTCTCAGTTTCTCAGACAGGTTCCTAAAACGTGCTAGCAGCCCTTCAATTTCCAGGCTGTTTAATCTGCTTTCAAGCGCCTCCCGCAGTTTTTCGGCCAGTGCCCGTTTCTCTTTATCAACATACTCGGGTATTTGCTGAAGCTGATTGAGTATCTTTTGGCAATATGCGCTTAAGTCCCTTGCCGGGGAATTCACCGGCCTGCAATTGATAAGTTATCTGTTTGTCGGCATAAAAAGTATCGATCCCAACCAGGAAGTCGGTATCGATCTGGCCAGGGAATATTCCATGGCGTTAAGTCTATTTGAAGAGCATGGGGACGCGGGACGCTCTTTTAAAATTTAGTAACCTATGTCTCAAGTGAATAATTACCCTTTTTTGCGATGGCTTCTCCCCTCTCCACTGAAAATGCGATGCCGGCTAAACTCATCTCCAGTTCTCTGGCTAACGCCGTATGAGATATACCCAATTCTCTTGCAGCCCAAAAACACAAGAGACTTCTTGCCGTTACTTTCCTTTTCTGTCGCCCCTTTGAAATAACTTCTT
>DUZB01000333.1 GCA_013349725.1 Deltaproteobacteria bacterium
CGGGCAGGGCATGACCGCCGGCTTTTTGGCGATCATGACCCGGAATCCAGGAACTACGTGCCCAAAACTGGATTCCCGCGTTCGCGGGAATGAGGAAAACAGAGGTTTTTTGACTTTGCACGGGTTCATCAAAATTGTCTTTCATTTTTTGTTGTGGCCGGGAGGCCATGGGGGTTATTGGGTTTAACCNCAGACATGGCCGCAGTGGTCGGTTGTTTCTCTCCGAGGCGTAGGCTCTACGAGGCGTAGCCTCTACGAGCCGGAGGCAAAATCGCTACAAATCTANTGTCTGCCAGGAAGAGACCTATTTGCAGGAATAGTTGAAAGCCTTGATGAACTAAAGTGATGCAAAAATCCGGGTCCAGAGGGCCCGGCTTTGAGTTGCCCCTGTAAGGGGCTGTTTTACTTGGAATCGCATAAGTTGAAAGTGACTAAAGTGATCTAAAGTGACTAAAGTGTCCAACCACGCTCGTTTAACCTGGAAAAATCCCGTCAGCAGGAGCTTCGCTACGGCCGGAGAAATTATGGTTGAAGGTTTTTTTCCCATAGGAAGGCCTTCTCGGTCATTTTTTCTGAGAATTGTCTTGTTGAAGATCTTTCAGGCCCTCCGCCGACCGGATGTGCAGATCCAGTTGTGGAAAGGATATTTCAATGTTGTTTTCCCGGAAAATGCGGGTGATGTGGTAACGCACTTCTGAATCGGCGTATCGGTCGGCCCAGCCTTTGATCCATACTCTGAGGGAAAAAATCAGTGTATTGTCGCCAAAATCGAGAAAACGAACTCTCGGGGGTGGAAGCTCTATCACCTTGGGGCTCTGTTTGGCGGCCGAAAGGAGCAGTTCTGTAACCTTTTCCACGTCGGAACCATAGGCCACGCCGATTTTTATTTCCTGGCGATAGCGCCGGTCTCCATGACTCCAGTTGATCATTTTCTGCGAGATCAACAAAGAATTGGGCACAAAAACGGTGGCCCCTGAAAAGGTCTGGACCAGGGTGTTGCGAATGGTCACTTTTCGGACGTGGCCCCTGATATTGTCGATCTCCACCAGGTCCCCGGGTTGAAGGCTCCTTCCAAACAGGAGAATCAACCCGCCGAGGAAGTTGTTTACGATGTTCTGCAAACCGAAACCAAGCCCCACGGAAAGGCCACCGGCGATGACTGCCAGATTTCGAAAGGAGATACCCAGGAGCCCTAAAGTGACCAGAGCGAACACGCACCAGAACACGTAGGTAACGATGGTGTCAAGGGATTGCACGGAACCTGCATCCAGGTCCCGATAGCGATTCGGCAGTCTGGCCAAGCCGGAGTGCGCCAGGGCGATACCGGCACGGACCGCAAAAAGAAGGGAAAAAATGAAGACGATACGGTAAATACTGAATGTAAAGTTATCCCAGCCGACCCGATAGCGGATTACCTCCAGGAAAAGGGCGCCACCCCCTACAAAAATAAAGGTCCAGGCAAGGCTCAAAAGCATTAGGGTCAGAAAGATGATTGGAAATCCCAGACCCCGGACACTCGATGTTGTTGCAGAATCTGAAACGGAGGTGTTCCCATGCCACGAAATTCCGATCTGTCCCAGGCCCACACTGATGCATTGAGCCAGGCGAACATTCAAGCGGAACAAGAGTAACAGTATCCCTAATAAGACCGACAGATACCCCCAGCCCAGGAAGGCCATTATGGCCAGGATAGGCATGGCCGCAATCATGATGGCCCGGGACATGGTTGCCCAACCCTGCTTTCTGGCCCGGGCGCGGGAATAATAGCAGAACAAGAACAGGAGACACAGCGACCACACTGGAATAAACGACTCTTCGGGGATGTGAAGGGCTTCCAGGAGCGCGGAGACAGATACGGCCGCCCAGAGTGGAACCAGGCGATGGGGCTCAAAGACCTGATCTGGAAAGAGGAGGCGGCGCAGGTTCCTGGAAAGGGAAATAAGTCCGTAAACCAGGATGACCGTCACTGCCGTATAGAAAAAAGACGAGGGAAACAGGCCGGTGGAGGAAATGGCTAACAGAGTGCCCGCGCCTATGGAAAAGCACAGAAAAGAGGGGAACAATTGAACATCGGCGGACAGGCGCTTGAAGCGTTTTTTCATCCGTTTGAGAAAAACGGCGGACATTCCCATGAGGGCCAGGGAGAAGAACACAATTTTGCCCAGCAGCACCCACCAGCTCAATCCCTTTAGATCCACCGGTTCCAGGAGGTACATCCCGAACCGGGATGCCCATTTTCGGGCGGAGTTGAGGCCTGCAGACCATGCCGTTGCCGAGAAGAAGCCGGGCGCGCGTTTCAGCAGATGCGTTTCCAGAACCTGGTTCGATTCCTTTTCAATATCGGCCTGGTTTTTTTTCAGCACCAGAACAAATGCGTCGACTGCTTCGAGGCCCTGGGTCAGATAGAGACTCAAGGGTTGAAGCTTGGCTTGAAGGGAATCCAGGTCTTTCAGGTAAGCTTTGACTGTTGCGTCCATGTGGAGTCGGGCGCGCTCGGCCTGTTCCATCAAGGGATTCCCTTCCTGATTGAGCTTCCGGGAAAGATCGCTCAGGCTCTCTCTCAGCCGATCTACGGAGGCCTTTTCTTGTTCCAAAGGCAGTCTGAGTTGTTCCGCTTCCTTTTCAAACCACTCCAGAACCCCTTTGATATCCCTCAATACCAGAGGATTTCCGGACTTGAAATCAAAATACAGCATAAGTTTTTCAAACCGGGATCTCAGCAGATAGAGGCGTTTTTGCAAATTTGTCAAGCGCTCCGGCAGGTTTGAAGCCAGTCGGTCTACGGATTTTTTGGTCTCCAGAAGCTCCTGGTGTTGCCTTTTAAGCAATTCGTTCCAACTGTCGGATTCGGATACCGGTGTCCCGCAGGCGAAAAAAGCAATCAGCATCAGAAAACACAATACGAAACAAGGCACTGTGTGTCCCCGGTTTACACCAATATTTTTCCCTCTCTCGTCATTCGGAAAGATCATTCCGATTCTCCCACAAAGATATTTTCCTCTGATATGACCCGGCAGCAAAACCTGGTCCTGTAGGCAGGACCGCTGTTCGGAGTCTACAATTTTGGGTGGATCACCTCGCTGTATGCTCGAATCCTTATTTTCATTGCAATTTCAGTCGGGGACTCATAATATTCACGAACATGGCTTGAGGTCAATTCATTTCTCTATCGGGAGATTCTGCTTTGAAGCGTTTCATCATATGGTTTCTTCAAACGATGGTCCTATTTTCTCTGGGGGTTTGGGCGCCTGCAATGGCTGCCGGGACAGACCAGACGCACCTGAGCAAGATTGTGAAAACGAAACAAACGCTGCTCATCAAAGCAACCGCTCGCAATGATATGATTCTGCCCGCCAAAATGGCGCTAATCAGCGCTTACGAAGCCACACTCGAAGACATTCAGGAACGGGCACACCAACTGAGGTTTCTGATTGCCGTAAGTGAATCCAATCCGTTCGAGGTGAGCATGTATTTCAAACAGGCAGCGGAACTCCGGGATGAATATGTAAAGGAGACACGTGCGATTCGAGGATTGGCTCTGGAGATTCAGATCACTCTTGGCATTATTGAGGCCTCGCGCGAAGACCTGCGTTTTATTGCGCAAACAGCCGTTTCCACGGAACAGAAACAGGATGCTCTATCCCTCTTAAACGCCCTCGACCGGCTTGAAGCCGGCCAAATGAAAATCAAACAGACTCTTGACGGGGTTCTGGCACGATCCGATGAGGCGGGAAAAATATTTTCAAAATACGACGAGGAACTGGAAGCGGAAATGGCTTCTGTCTGGACCATCTACTTTACCACGCGCCTGTTCGTATTATTTGAAAGAGGTGGTATCGATGAGTTGTGCCTTTCCTATGCCGTTTGGACCGGCGCCATTTGGCCGATCCTTGACTCGAAGTTTCCGGACTCATTCATTGAATGGGGAAAGTCCACATGCGCATTCCTGGCCCTTGGATTCATCTCCCTCCTTGTTTTTAGATGGGCTCTGGGTCGAATAGGCGCTCGGTCCGATGGAAATCAGAGTCAATGGGCAAGGATATGCCGATCCTCCAGCCTTTCCGTTTTCTTTTGCACCGGTTTCTGGGCGGCTTCGATAATAGGGATTTTCCCGGAAAACGTCATTTTCTCTAAACTCGCCGTGATCTTCGGTTCATTGGCCGCCATTTTATTAGCCTGGGGGTTACGGGATATGAAACTTCGTTCCGGACTTTCCTCGCCCCTGATCCCTTTTTTCTATCTTTACGCCGCCGGCATTATTGCCCAGATTGCCAATATGCCCCTCCGGCTGCTTGGTGTGATTTGGCCCTTGGGGGTGGGAATTATGATGATTTTCATGTGGCGAACCGCCCGCAAATATAAAGATCCCGCGCCTCAAAAACTCGCCCGATTCTGCTTCTGGAGCGGATTTCCGATTATCGGTCTTTCCCTTGCAGGATTTACTTTTCCGGCTATAGAAGTCTTTCTGACGCTTTTTCTCTGTTCCATCCTCTATCAGTTCGCCTCGGCCGTATCCGACCTCATAAGAAGAAGGCTTGCGCGACTTCAGGAAAAAGGCGATTCACTGTTTCATTCGGTAAGCGTCAGTCTGGGCATCCCCATTATCTGGTTTTCCTCTGTCGGGGTTCTTCTCCTCTGGTTGGCAGACCAGTTCGGCAACTCGGGAATTCTGGAACTGACAAACAGGATTCGATTTACCTGGCAGGACCTTGATTTGGGCTTTACACAGATAGTCGTGGCTGTGGCCCTGTTTTTTTTGACCAAACCGGTGGTGGAGGTGCTTAAAAACGGCGTACAAAGGCTGGGTCGAAAGTCCCGCGTGGATGAAGCCGTCATGATTCCCATCGAGACCGTAGCGGTCTGTGGGGTTTGGACGGTTTACGGTCTTTTATTATTACATATCATAGGTGTCCGGTTGAGCTCCATCATTGTGCTTGCCGGAGGCATGAGCGTGGGGATCGGATTTGGACTGCAGCACATCATTAACAACTTCGTCAGCGGTCTCATCCTTTTGTTCGGACGCTCGGTGCGGCCAGGGGATGTAATAGAACATGAACTGGTTCTGGGAGAAGTGGAGAAGGTGACCATTCGGAGTACCTTGGTTCGGACTCGCGACGACACCACCATGTTGATCCCCAATTCAAATCTGGTCTCCATGCCATTTGTAAATATGAGCCGCGGCAACCGGGCCGTTCGATTGATCGTGGCGGTGGGAGTTGATTACAAGAGTGATCCCGACCTGGTGGAACGTCTACTGTTGGAAGCGGCCCGGGAACACCCGGAAGTCCTGAAGCATCCCGCGCCACGGGTTCGTTTTGAGAATTTTCAGGACAGCTACCTGGACTTCCGAGTGAAATTCTGGGTGGATTTCGACGGTTCCAAGCGCATTGCTTCAGACCTTCGCTTTGGCATCCTCAAGAAATTCAGGGAGCACGGGGTGGCAATCGCCTTTCCCCAGATGGATCTGCACCTCAAAGATGTTCCCGGAGGATATGCTGTATTGAAAGAATCAAACGCAAAAGAAACATAATCTGAAATAGGAGTTTTTATGACCTCAGTGACCTATTACAGCACAAACAATAAATCCGAGCGCGTGACTTTCCAGACGGCGATCATGAAAGGCCTGGCCTCCAACTACGGTCTTTACATGATTTCCAGAAATGATATCCCGCGGATACCCCCGGAATCCATGAAGGCCATGAAAGGGATGCCCTACGCGCGGATTGCCTATGAAGTCCTTTCTCCTCTTCTTGAAGGGGAGGTGGGGAAGACCGATTTAAGGTCCATGCTTGATGATGCCTACGATGATGCGGTCATCCCTACCAGGGTGCAGCACTTGACGGGGAAAACCCATATCCTGTGGCTGACGCGAGGGCCTACCTACTCTTTCAAAGATTATGCGGCACGGTTTTTCGGACGGATGCTCAACTATTTTCTGAAAAAATCTGAGCTGAAGAGGGTCGTGGCTGTTGCCACCAGCGGCGATACGGGGGGGGCAGTTGCCGATGCCCTTCATGGTTTGGACAGTGTTGACAACGTGGTTTTTTTCCCGAAAGGCTCGATCACTGAAAGGCAGCGCAGGCAGATGACCACACTCGGTGACAATGTATACGCCTTTGAGGTGAACGGGGATTTTGACGTGTGCCAGGCCCTTGCAAAACGCCTACTGGGAGACAAACGCTTTGCCGGGGAATTGTTTCACGATGCGGATCGCTTTACTTCCGCAAACAGCATCAGCGTAGGCAGGCTTCTGCCTCAGGCTGTTTACCCGTTCTTTGCCTATTCCCGGGTTGCCGAGTATGATGAACCGATGATCGCGAGCGTTCCGTCCGGCAACTTCGGGGATATGATGGGGACGGTCCTTGCAAGGGAGATGGGACTTCCCCTGACAAGGATCATATGTGGAGTCAACGAAAACGATGAATTTCCGGAATTTTTGAATACGGAAAAGTATGTGGTGAAACCATCGCGGAAATCTCCTTCATCGGCCATGATTGTTTCCAATCCCAGCAATTTCGCCAGGCTCATAGACCTTTACGGGGGGCATGTATATGACCAGAGGGATCCCCATGGCAAAGTCAGCCGGGAAGGGGTGATGGACATCCCCCCCGATCTGGAAGCCATGAGAAAAGATTTCTGGTCCATAAGCGTAAAGAACGCGGACCATTACACGGCCATAAGGGAGGTCTACGAGAGGTACGGGATCATGATGGAACCGCACGGCGCGGTGGGGTGGCGGGCCCTTGATACCCTGCTTCAAGGGAAGCATGACCGGTTGTCTGTCATCTATGAAACCGCTGATCCGGGGAAGTTCCCTGATGACGTCAAGAAGGCGATCGGAGTTGTTCCCAATGTACCTGAAAGGATCGCAAAGCAGACCACGCTGCCGGAGAGGATTTACAGCATCGATGAGCCCCCATTTATCAGGAAAGACGGTTCTCTGGTTCTGAGCGACGGTCAGTATGAAAAAGCGAAAGAAATTATGCGGGATATTTTTACTTCAAAATAGAAATTCCGACCATCGCGGGCAGATGTCCAAAGTACGAAGTTGTATCCGTGCAACAACAAGAAATAACAGTGTGATCTTCGTAATGTGCATGCTCCGGTAAACCCGCTTTTGCTATTGCTCAACCGGGGTGCCGAGAAACTTGAAGATCAGTCAACGGGCTGAGTCTAAAAACGCATTTTTGTACCTACCATATCTTGTGTCTATGTGGATTTTTCCAATTTTCTATTTCTACAGAAAAATTTCTCCATTTCCTGGTGAGATCCAGGGG
>DUZB01000185.1 GCA_013349725.1 Deltaproteobacteria bacterium
CTGTCGGGCGGGGAGCCGAAGGATCTGCCCCAGTGTCGACCCGAAAGACGCACCAATCTGGATGATCGGGCCCTCACGGCCCACCGAGCCTCCGCTGCCGATACAGAAAGCCGATGCCACAGCCTTGATGAGCCCGACAACCGGGCGGATTTTTGAATCATTATAATAGATGGCGTCCATCACTTCAGGGACACCGTGTCCCTTAGCTTCCGGGGCGAATGTTTTCACCAGCCACGCAACCACCAACGCTCCGATCACGGGCACAAGGATGACCCAGGGTCCCCATGGGTTTCCCAAAGTATGAACATTGGCATCGTAGTAGAATTGGAACTTCCCCAGAAAGAGGATGTTGTGAATAAGCCCGATGAGCATGCGAAAAGCCCATGCGCCCAGCCCGGCAATAATACCGACCGCGAAGGCGAGCACGCACATGAAGGGAAGATTCCGGGAGTGTTGAAGAGATTTCAACATGCTGTATATCGTGGCGTGAAAAGCCTCTTTTTTAAATCCAAAATCGTGTCTTAACCGGTTCTTCGTTCAGACTCTATTTAGAAGACTAAACAAAACTAAAAAACCATATGTTTGCATTTCCATTCAGGCGCTATTATAGCAATTTATTCCAAGCATAATCAATGTCAATAAATCATGTAATCCCGGGCTGTGTGGCAAAGACTGGGAACTTTTCACTCCAATCCACGAAAAACCCTTTTTACGAATTCCTCAAAATTTGTGAAATTGAAAAATCCCGAAAGAAATGCTTACCACTTTGTAATGTTCACGAAAGGTTACCGAAAGATGGCTGGTCTATTTTCTCTTTTAACGGCAGGGGAATGTTTTTTCATTCACAGCAGTCCATCTTGGAAAAGGGGGGATTTGATCGACCGGCAAGAAAAGAAGAAGGAGACAGAAAAAAGCTGTTCAGCAACCATGAAAAATAATCAGAGGGAGGATTACCATGAAAATTGAAAAGAAGAGAATTATTCAAGGGGTGTCAATCAGTGTCGGTTTGGCTGTTCTGGGAGTTTTCGCGTTGAACGGATGGGCGCTGAACCAGAAAGCAGGCGAAGATTCCGTTGTGGTTACCGTCAATGAAACCAAGATCACGAGAGGTCAGGTTGATGAGAAAATAGGGGAAATGCTTGGTCCACAGGCGGGGATGATTCCTCCTGAAAAAATGGTGGAAGTCCGAAATCAGGTGGATGGAAAAGTCATTGAAAACATGATTATTGAGGCGCTTTTGACGGATGCCGTCAATAAACAGGGAATTACCGTAAATGACCAGGAAATCGACGATGCGCTGACAAAAATCAGGGAAACTGTTCCTCCTGATGTGGATTTTCAAGAGTACCTCAAAGAAAAAGGGTTGTCTGAGCAGAAGCTGCGAAAGATGTTGAGCCAGGATTTGCGGATCAGAAAACTCCTGGAAGGCCAGCTTGCGGGTATCAGCTCACCTACCGATGGGGAATTGATGACGTTCTATAAGGAAAATGCCGACAAATTTAAGAGCCCTGAAAATAAGGAAACCACAGTCCCTTTTTCCGAGGCAAAGAAATCCATTTCGGATTACCTGCTTGGCCAGAAGAAGCAAGATGCGGTTAGAGCCTATATTGATGGTTTGAAAACCGGTGCTTCTATTGTGTATAACCGCGAAAGCCCCGAGACAAAAAATCCCACCTGATAACGATCCTGCGGTTCATAACAAAGGTTTACGGGGCGGGGAAAACCGATCAGGGTCCCTCGCCCTGTAAACCTGAACACCTGTTAAATTTCGATCCATTCCTGAAAGGCATGCCTTGACAGGGAGAATCAAATACAACCAGACATTCTTAAAATGACGCTATTCCCGGATTTTCTTTTCCACCTGGATATCCAGAGTCTTGAGCCTTTTCCACAATGTCACCCTGCTGATCCCAAGAATGCGGGCGGCCTCCGATTTATTGCCCCCTGCCATATGTAAGGCATCTATAATCTGCTCCCTGTTTTGGCCATTTTCCCTGGGCAACCCTCCAGTCCAGCTTTTTCTTGACGGGATGGGAGCGGTTCCCTTGAGTGAACCGGGAAGGTGTTCAAGTCTGATGTCCCCCTCGGCACAGAGTACGAAGGCATATTCAATCACATTGATCAATTCGCGGACATTCCCCGGCCATTCATGCCGCATGAGCATTTCAAGGGCGCTTTTGTCCATGCCCCTGATCGGCTTTCTGGTCTTCACCTGGATTCTATGCACAAACGCATCCACCAGGATCGGGATGTCCTCGATCCTGTCCCTCAAAGCAGGCAGGTAGATTGGGATAACCCCGATCCGATAGTACAGGTCGTCCCTGAACCGTCCTTCCTTCATCAGCCTGTTCAGGTCTCGGTTGGTCGCGGCGACGACCCTCACGTCAATGGGAACCGGCTTGTAATCTCCCACTTTTTCGATTTCCTTTTCCTGCAGCACACGGAGGAGCTTTACCTGGGTTGAAAGCGGCAGGTCTCCGATTTCGTCAAGAAAGATACTCCCTTTGGTTGCGGCCTCAAAACGTCCCATCCTCGTACGATCAGCTCCCGTAAAGGCGCCTTTCACGTGCCCGAAAAGTTCGCTTTCAAGCAGAGATTCATTGAGAGCCGCACAGTTGACCTTGATAAAAGGGCCGTCTGACCGGGGACTAAGGCGGTGGATGGCGCCCGCCACCAGTTCTTTTCCCGTACCGCTTTCCCCATAGATGATCACCGGGGCTTCGGACTGAGCGGCGCTCTGGATCAGGTCGAAAACCTGTCGCATATCGGGCGATGTACCGATAATTCCTTCAAAACTGTCTTCAATACTCAATTCCTTCCGTAGAGAGGAAATCACCTGATCCTTGGCCACCAGTTCCGTATAGTCGGAAAGGGTTTCCACTCCTCCCACTACAACACCTTCGTGATCCTTCAGTACGGCGGCATTTTTCATCACATGCAATGGTGAACCATCTTTCCTTTTCAATACACACCTGCGATGCCTCACTTTTTCCTCAGTAAAGAGTGCGCAGTACTTATCGCCGCCGTCTTCCCTTATCCCAAAACAACTGCTGCACTCTAATATGCTGCAGGATTGTCCAATCAGTTCGTCTCGAGTATATCCGGTCAGTTTATCCAGCGCATCATTGGTCGAGATAATTATCCCGTCCGGGTCCACAATCATCAGACCGTCCAGCATGGTTTGCACCACTGTTTGCCAGTACCGGCTGTATTCATCCTCAAACATAAAGGTCTCCTGTTTCCAATATTAACACCTGTTAAGTCTAATGTCTTAACGTTAACAAATCAACACATTTTCTAATTAGGAATTTTTAATAATGAAATCAGAAGCTTGATGGCACAATTTTCTTGCGGATTATTTTGGCATTGACATTGCAGTTTCATGAAGAAAAAGAGCAAAAGAGAGGCAGGCATTCGGAACCCCATGATGAAAACCACTGAAAAGCCATATCAGGCGGACAAGGTACTCGATTTAAGGGGATGGGTTTGTCCCTGGGTCCTTCTGAAGGCGAAGAGCTGGCTTCGTCGTATGAATGCCGGGGAAATTTTAGAGGTAATCAGTTCTGACGCCCAGATCAACAAGAGCTTTTCACACGCTTTCGAAAGAACCGGAGACCGGGTGATCAGCATGAATCATGACAAGGACTGCTATCACGTGTTGGTGAAGCGAGGATAGGGGTCAGAAATTGAGATGATGATTGTCTCAAAGTGCAAAGCGATCCATAACCACCCAAAAGCAGTAAGAAAGACGGAGATAAGCTATGGAAGAAATGAATCTCGGTAAAAAGGAGGGAAAAAATGGCTGAAGAGAAAAAGGAAAAAATTATTTACATTGCAACCCATGGGGGCGAGAATCCTGAAATGGCAAGTCTCCCTTTTGTTCTTGCAAATGCGGCCCAGGCGATGGAAGTGGAAGCCGTTGTGGTTTTGCAGGGGCCTGCGGTGTTTCTGGCCAAGAAGGGATATCTGCAGCATGTGCATTCGGCGGGGTTTTCACCGCTTCAGGAATTGCTGGACAGCTTTATGGAAGCGGGGGGAAGGCTTCTGGCGTGCGTCCCCTGCCTCCAGGAGCGGAAAATCGATGTGTCGGATCTGATTGACGGGGCCGTTCCCACAGCAGGCGGCACGCTGACCCTGGAGATTCTTGAGGCCAACGCAACGCTGGTATATTAGATTTGAATTGCCTGACTTTTCCATTTTCAGGCATCCCCGAAAAACAAGAACCAATAGATGAGGGAGTGAACATGATGAAAAAAGAAACAAGGTTGACAAAGATCCGTTTGGTGAGCGCGCTGATTTTTTCCGTTTTTCTCTTCGTTGCTGCTTATGCCGGCGCGCAGGATTCAAGCCGGCCGGCGGCGCAGAGTGAAATCCTTGAGATCAAAGGGCAGGTGAAAGCGGTCTCCAACAAGGCAAAAACGATTTCCTTAGAAGTGACGGGAAAAGGCGTCGTCATACTCAAATTCACTGACGCCACGGAGTTTATCAATGCCGAATCAGGCAAAGATATAGAGCCCCCCACCGGGGTTATTGTTAAGTACAAAAAGGTTGGCCCTGACAATGTGGCAACAAGTATCACGAAGGCCCTTGTCAAACTTCCTGCCGGTGTTGTGGAAATCAAGACCGATGAGCTGGCTTCGCTGGTGGAGAAAGGCCTCATTGATGGAAAATATTGCCTGATTGATTCCAGGCCAGCGAAAATTGCTGCTGCTGCCCACATTCCCACGGCGATTTCCATTCCGGTGGACNTACTCAAGGAAGAGGGAGAGAAGTTGCTGCCCAGCGACAAAGACAAAGTTATTGTCTTTTACTGTGGGGGGCCTACCTGAGGCATGAGTCCCAAAGCCGCCGGTCTGGCGAAAAAATGGGGTTGGAAAAATGTAAGAGTCTACCTGGAAGGCATGCCGGCCTGGAAAAAGGCTGGATACTATGCCGTATCGACACCTGATTATGTGAGAACAGCCAATATCGTACTCATTGATCTCCGTTCTCCAGCTGCCGTAACTGCGGGACATATTCCAGGGGCAGTGAACATCCCGGCTGGGAGTCTTGCCGGTGCAAAGGAATCCTTTCCTGAGTCCATGACCGCTCCTGTCGTTTTTTATTCCGACGATATGAACGAATCCATTGATGCTGTAAAAACGGCCCGGGGGTGGAAGTACAAGAATATTTCGCTCCTGGAATTCCCCGGTGTCCTGGCATGGCAGAAAAAAGGTTACGACATCAAGACCGGACCTGCTGCCGAAAAGATCGTGTACGTGAGGAAACTGGAGCCTGGCGAGATCAGTATCGAGAACTTTGAAGCCGCTTTAATGTCAAAAGCCATTACGGTCATTGATGTACGCGGCCCTTCCGAGTATGCCGCCGGTCATTTTCCGGGGGCCATCAATATTTCCCTTGACGAATTGCCCGCAAAGTTGGATGACTTACCCAGTGATAAATTTATGGTGGTGCATTGCAGGACCGGCGTAAGAGGAGAAATGGCCTACCTGCTTCTCAAGGAAAAAGGTTTTGACGTGAAGTACCTGAAAGCGGGTTGTCAATGTAAACTGGATGGGACCTATCTGATCTGGGAATTGTGATATTTGTACCAAATACGGTCAGGACGAAGCCCCTGCTCTGCGCGGGGGCTTCGGTACGCCAAAAGCATCCTTATTGAAAAACATTTTTTTATGACCCCGGGTTTACAGGAGGCGAAAATGAAGAAAAGAATCATTGGTTTCACACTCATCACATTCCTGCTCGTTGGCGGGATCTTTTTAGCCCAGGGGGCTTCAGCCCAGGACACCAAGGCCTTTGTTCCCGACAAGGCCCTTTGTGCCGAAATGATCCGGTTCGGGACGCAGGCCTACCAAAGAGGAAAATTCCTCGATGCCAAGGAGTATTTCAGAAAGGCCGTACAGGCTGATCCGGGCTCAACCGCTGCCTGGAAGCATTACGACCTGTCCGTCATCTCCGCACTGGCGGAAAAGGTGAATAAGAATACCGGGCTTATTTCGCCCGATGTTTCTATCCAGGGACAGGCAGCCACCGGCTCAGCACCCCCGCCTCCTCCGGCTCCGACACCCGTTCCGAAAAAGAAACCGCAGTTCAAGATTGTGGAAGATGAAGGCTGTTGATGTGAGAGGGAGGTTTAGAATCTGATGAGCGAAAATTCGGAAACAAGTGTTATGGGAGGTATTCTCAAGCGCGCTTACGGTGCGGTATTCTATGAGAACTGGCCTGTATGGCTTGGCGGAATCCTGATCGGCATTATGAGCGTCATTACCTTCGCCTGGGCAAGGCCATGGGGCGTTGTGGGCGGCTTGAGGAACTGGGCGGACTGGGTTTTCCACCAGATCGGCGTCTACAGCCACGCTCCCATGTCCCCATTGATTTCCACGAATTCCATCCTGGTGCTCGGTCTTCTCTGGGGCGCCTTCGGAGCTGCGCTGCTTTCCAAACAGTTTGCCATCCGGATGGCCCCCGGACGGGAGCTGATCAAAGGGGTGGTCGGTGGGTGTTTCATGGGAGTTGGTTCCGCCATGGCCGGCGGCTGCAATGTGGGAGGATTTTATATTGCAACCAGTGCTCTTTCATTAGGCGGAATCGCCATGATGGTGGGGCTTCTTGCCGGCGCGTACCTGGGGCTTAAATATCTTTACTGGGAAATGATGCATCTTCCCTCCAAACCCACCAAAGGCGGATCAGGGAACAAGAATCTGATTGCCGCGGAACCTTACATAGGCGCCCTGGTTTTCTTAGGGGCCATCGTGGCGGTTTGGTTTTACGCCAGGGAAGCGTATGCCCGGGTGGGAGGTCTTCTCCTTTGCGGGATCGCTTTCGGCATCATCATTCAGAGGGCGCGTTTCTGTTTTGTTCGTTGTTTCAGGGATCCTTTTATGACAGGCGAAGGGGATATGGCAAGGGCCGTGGCCTACAGCATTGCCATTGGCATTATCGGTTTCGCGGCGCTGAAATGGACCGGCCTTCGCGGTGAAGACATTAATGTGACCCAGACCTTCTGGTTCGGCAGTCTTGTGGGCGGCCTGGTATTCGGTTTCGGCATGTTGCTCTCCGGCGGTTGTGGGAGCGGCTCTGTCTGGAGGGCCGGAGAAGGGCATGTGAAGCTGATGGTGGTTGTGGTCTTCTTTGCCACGACCAACTCGCTCTTCCGGGCTTTGATCGACGCTTCGCAGGGCCTTAA
>DUZB01000315.1 GCA_013349725.1 Deltaproteobacteria bacterium
TGGTTCTAACTTCGCCCACTTGATCCAATTAGTCGAGAGTACGTTCGGAAGGTCATAATCTTAATCGTAATCATAATCTTACTCTTTTATGGCCTATTTTAGAACTGCCCGATTAAGATTACGATTAAGATTATGAGTAAGAAAATAAATCTAATGGGCCACGTTAGAACCAAGCCCCAAAAGTTCAACCTGTACAATTGACACATCTATTCTTTCAATATACGGAAGATTTCAACCATAATACTTGACCTATCTTACAATTGGAACTACCATAGCAGACGACGGTTTTAAAGTAAATGTATACATGAGCTAATCGGATCTGAAATCGCTGGCATTGAACCATCAGGTTGACACGGAGGAAACAATGAATTTTAAATCAATGGAAGAAATTATCCGTTTTGCCATAGAGAAGGAAGAAGAGGCGGCTGCCTTTTACAAAGAGGCGGCCGGGCAGGAATCTTTTAAGGGGATACAGAAAACGCTGGAGGAGTTTTCAGCAGAGGAACTGAAACATAAGGCCCTCCTTGAGGCGTTTCTGACCGGGGAAAGAACCCTGCCTGACTACGAATTGAAATGGATCACAGACATAAAGAGAAGCAATTACATAACGGAATTCGATTATGAAAGCGGCATGTCCTACCCCGATATTCTCAGACTGGCCATGAAACGGGAAGAAAAAGCCCTTAACCTCTATAACGACCTGATGGGAAATACGGATCAGAAGGATTTCGTGAAGCTGTTCAAGATGCTCGCACAGGAAGAGGCAAAACACAAACTAACGCTTGAAACCATCTATGACGATTTCATGGCCGAACAGGGCGATTAGAGCCATACACTTTTGAATTCTGCCGGAAAAAGAAAGATTCTCTGTGTTAAAATAGGTTTATATGGAAGGAAGGAGGAGGGTACACATGTCAACAAAGGTGAAAATCTACACACTCAGCACCTGCGGTCACTGCAAAGCAACGAAACAATTCTTAAATGATTGCGCGGTAAAATATGAATTTGAAGACGTGGATCTGACACAAGGAGAAGAACGGGCAGCCATCCTGGAAGAGATTAAGAAATGGAATCCCAATTGTTCTTTCCCAACCATCATTATTGGGGACAAGGTCATCGTGGGGTTCAAAGAAGATCAGATACGGGAGGCCCTGGGATTATGAGCGAAGCAGAAAAGCTGTACGAGACACTGAAGAAAATCCAGGAACCAAAAGGGTATCTGTTCAATAAAGACAAAGACCATGTCATAGAACTTCTTGAAGCCCTCCTTTTGAACAGAAAGAGATACGGATACATGTGCTGCCCCTGCAGGCTCGCCGCGGATGACAACAAAAAAGACAAAGATATTCTTTGCCCGTGCATCTACAGCGAGGAGGATATCAAGGAATTCGGGAGTTGTTACTGCAGTCTCTATGTAACCAAGGATTGGAATGACGGCAAACTTCCCCACATTTACGTCCCCGAGAGAAGGCCGCCTTCTTTTTGACAAAAAATACGTGACCGATGAAACCGCATAAACCCACAACAACCTGCACGGCATACCATTCTCTCACCAGTTACTCCCGACAGGATATGTCCGGCCATTATCTTGACTGGGAGAATCAGCCGAACGTATACAAATCGTATCCGGATCTTTCTCAGATTCTGCTTCCGAGGGAAGTCTCTCTGCCAGAAGCAAAACTTTCCTCTCTCATTCACGCATTGCCTCGGACAGCTACCCCCGCAGCCGGGATCTGCCTGGAAGATCTTTCCCTGATTTTATTATTGACCTACAGCATTACCGCCAGAACACATCACGGTCTGCACGATTTTTTCTACAGGAACGTTGCCTCGGCCGGCGCCCTTTACCCGACAGAGCTATACGTTGCGATCCGGAACGTCAAAAGCCTGGATGACGGGCTGTACCATTTTTCCATTTCCGATCACGGGCTTTCCATGCTCCGGAAGGGGAATCTGTCCGGAATGCTATCGGGAAGCCCGGGCGAAAGCAGTGAGGGTTTTCCAAGCCTGGCTTTTTTTCTTACCGCCATATTTTTCAGGAGTTCCTGGAAGTATAGGGACCGCGCTTATCGCTATCACCTCCTTGATACGGGGCATCTCCTTGAAAACCTTACGTTGGCGCTCAAGAGCCTGAAGTATCCGTACCACTGCTCTTTCGATTTCGACGATACCCATGTTAATCGATTTCTTGGCCTTGACAGCGAGATGGAAGCGTGTCTCGCGGTATGTACCGCGCCCGGCCCGGATCTTGCTGAAAAGTCCGGGAACGTAGTCATTCCAGACCTGCCGGAATCTTTTAAAAAAAGAAGCAGGGTTGCCGAAAATGAAGTCCGGTATCCTGCCGTACTTGAAATACACCGATCAGGGGAGAAGGTTCTAACGTCTGGAAATTCCGGAACGAACATGCCCTGCCCTCAAATAAAAAACACACCTGGAAATCGGACGGAAATCGCGAAAAAAGGAACCTGGCCCGAACGTTACAACTATGGCGAAGCCATTCTCAAGCGCCGCTCCAAACGCAATTTCGTAAAAAAAGAGATGGATGCGGATCATCTGATAGCCCTCGCTGACGGCCTTTACCCCGGGATTCCTGAAAAATCACGGGATTTTGCCAGAGATCATTCTTCCATCTGCACCGGTTTTATCTGCGGGAATGTAAGCGGAATGGACGCCGGGATCTACCTGATCGATCCCCAATCCGGCAATTTTGGGATAGTCAAGGAAGGTCTTTTCTTGGATGAAATGGCGGCAGTCTGCCTCAACCAGGCCTGGCTCTCAAATGCAGCAGTCCACTTCCTTTTTCTTGCCAATCTCAGCGCAATAGAAGAAACCTGGGGCGCCAGGGGATATCGCTACGCAATGGCCCACGCGGGCAGAATGGGAGAAAGGCTCTACCTCATGGCCACGGCCATGGAACTGGGATGTTGCGGCATCGGGGCCTTCTATGACCAAGAGGCCGCAGAATGTATAGGACTGGATGCCGAAACCAGTCTGCTCTATCTTGTAGGGGTGGGGCCGGTCAAATCGTAGACAAACCTCACACCTCAAAATCAACCTTGATCTTAAACATTATTTCCGCAGGCAGATTCAGGATATCCACCACACCGGTTTCTTCAGAGATCTCCCGCAACTGTTCATCAATTCTATCCATACTCTCGGCAATAAACGTAAACCATATATTATAGGAATGGCTCCGGAGATAATTGTGCGTCACTCCGGGGTGACTGTTCACCGTCTTCACAAACCGTTCGATCTTTTCATCCGGCACCCGGGCAGCGCAAAGAGTACTGACAAAATCAAGTTTTGTAGAATGGAAATTCCCTCCTATTCTTCGTATGACGCCTGCATCCTTTAACCTGCCGACCGTATCGATCACTTCCTTTTCAGTAAGGCCTAATCGATCTGCAAGGTCTTTGTATGGCCTGGTGGAAAGTGGGAAATCAGACTGAATCTCATTGACTATTTTTCTTGCTGTTTTATCCATGAAAACACCTTATTCTTACCGTGCAGGCTGATAAACACACAGCGGCTCCTCCGCCATGAAATTTCCCGTCGTCTCAAAGGCTCTCGCCCTGCAACCACCACAGGAAGACATGTATTCACACCGCCCGCATTTTCCCTCGTAGGCGGTGAAATCCCTCAGTTGCCTGAACACCTTCGATTCTTCCCACACAACCTGAAAAGAATCTTCTTTGAGATTGCCGCAATTCTTTTCTAAGTATCCACAAGGTTGGACCACCCCCTGATTGGAAATGAAACAGAACGATGTCCCTCCAAGGCAACCCCTGGTTACAGCATCCAGACCATAGGTGGCAAAATCCACTTTTTCCCCTTTTCGGCCCGCCTCCTGGCGCAAAATCCTGTAGTAATGGGGAGCGCACGTCGCCTTCAGGTGAAGCGGGACCTTATCTCTCATGCGATAAAACCAGTGGAGAAGTCTTTCATATTGGATGGCGTCAATCTCCTGGTTCACCATGGATTTTGCCCTTCCCGTGGGAACCAGCAAGAAAAGGTGATGGGCCACTGCTCCCAGATCAACCGCAAGTTTCAGGATCTGTTCAATCTCTTCCAGATTGTGTCTGGCAACCGTTGTATTGATCTGAAATTCCACTCCCCCTTTCTTGAGCTGTTCAATCCCTTCAAGGGCGCCTTTGAAAGCGCCGGGGACATTTCTGAAGCGATCATGCTGCTGTTCATCGGCGCCGTCAATGGAGATGCTCACCCTTTTTATGCCCGATGATTTCATCCTCTCCACAATCTCGGGCGTTAAGAGCGTCCCATTGGTCGCCATCACCATCCGCAGGCCGATCTGATTCCCGTATTCGGCCAGATCAAACAGATCCTCCCGCAGAAGCGGCTCCCCTCCTGTCAGGATAACGATAGGCTTGCCAACTTTGCTGATCTGGTCAAGAATCTGAAGACATTTGTCCGTATCCAGCTCTCCCGGATAAGGGCCACGTTCCGACCCTGCCCTGCAGTGGACACAGTTCAGGTTGCAACGCCTCGTAAGCTCCCAGGCCACAAGCCTCAGCTGATTTGCCGAATGATTCATGAGCTCTTCCTCATGGCGGCAGCCGCTTCTTTGCTGAAATAGGTGATGATCAAATCGGCGCCTGCACGCTTAATGGAAATCAGCATTTCCATCATGACCCGCTCACCATCAATCCAGCCATTCATAGCGGCCGCTTTCACCATGGCATACTCCCCGCTTACATTATAGGCAACCAGCGGCAGGGCACAGATTTCCCTGACCCTGCAGAGGATATCAAGATATGGCAAAGCAGGCTTGACCATAATCATATCCGCCCCCTCATCCATATCGATAGTCGCCTCTTTCAACGCCTCCATGGCATTTGCAGGATCCATCTGATACCCCGAACGGTCCCCAAATTGCGGCGCCGAATCCGCAGCGTCCCGAAAAGGACCGTAAAAACCCGAGGCATATTTTACTGCATAAGAAAGAATGCCCGTATCCTGGTAACCTTCCTGGTCCAATGCCTGCCGGATCGCCGCTACACGCCCGTCCATCATATCGGATGGCGCTACAAAATCGGCGCCGGCCCGCGCATGGGACACTGCCTGCCGTGAAAGAAGCTCAAGGGTCCCGTCGTTGTCCACCTGTCCGTTCAGAATGAGTCCACAATGCCCGTGATCGGTGTATTCACACATGCACACATCCGTCATGATCACCATCCCCGGCAGACGATCCTTTATGGCCTTTACAGCTAATTGAACAATCCCATCCTCCGCCCAGGAACGGGTTCCCGTTGCATCTTTTGTATCAGGCAGCCCGAAAAGAATAACGGAAGGGATCCCTAATCCCCAGATCTCTTCGGCCTCTTCAACAAGGGTGTCAATGGAAAACTGGTACTGCCCCGGCATGGATGGAATGGGATCTTTCAGCTCTTTTCCGTGTTTTACAAAAAGCGGTGCGATAAAGTCCTTCACGGAAATGGACGTTTCCCTCACCATGTCCCTTATGGCGGCGGTTCTACGCAACCTTCTTGGTCGAATAAACATTTTTCACACTCCCTCTTTCCCTATTTCCTCATCAGTCAGATAACAGGCCGGATCCGGAGCCCATAAGTCCCCGCTCACAGCCTCCGCCCTGACCCTGAAATTACCGGCACAGATGTCAAGCCAGCGACACTCCGAACAGCGGCCTTTGACATGCATTTTCTTTTCTTTCAACTTCTTCATCAACGGATTTTGCAGGTCTGACCAGATCTCGCTGAAAGGTCTTTCAAGGACATTCCCGAAACTGACATGCCGCCAGAACTGGTCCGCATGAACAGATCCATCCCAGCTGACGCACCCGATTCCACGGCCCGAACTGTTCCCCTCGTTCATGGTGAGAAGCTGAAAGACTTTTTCGGCTCGCGGGTTCCCCTCTTTGAGCATTCGGAGATACAGGTATGGGCCATCCGCATGGTTATCCACGGTCAGGACCTCTTTGGGAATGCCCCGATCGTGCAGGTCTCTTGTCCTATCCATAATCAGGTCAACCACTTCCCTGGTTCCCCTGTGATCCAAATCTTCTTCAACGAGTTCCGAACCCCTGCCTGAGTAGACGAGGTGATAGAAACAGACTCGGGGAATTTCGTATTCCTCCAGCAGATCAAAAATACCCGGGATCTCTTCACGATTCATCCGATTTACGGTGAATCTCAAGCCCACCTTGAGGCCTGCATCCCGGCAGTTTCGTATCCCTTGAAGTGCCTCCTGAAACGCCCCCTTTTTTCCACGAAACCGATCATTCACAGCCTCCATCCCATCCAGACTGACACCCACATAAGAGAGCCCTATATCCTTCAACTCTCTGGCCTTGTCGCTTGTGATGAGGGTCCCGTTAGTTGAAATAACCGCCCTCATCCCCTTTCCGACCGCATAGCGCGCAAGCGGCACAAGATCGGGACGCATAAGTGGCTCACCTCCTGAAAAAAGGATGACCGGAGCGCCAAAGTCGGCGAGATCATCAATGAGTGCAAGCCCCTCCTCGTGGGTCATCTCTTTTTCTTTCTGCTCCACAACCGCCTTTGCGTAACAGTGAACACATCTGAGATTACACACCTTGGTCATATTCCAGACGACCACCGGCTTCTTATCCCGGGAAAACTGCAATAGGTGAGAAGGGAGATCCTTTGACAGTCTGCCATAACGAAGGGCATCGGACGGCTCAACGGTATCGCAATACAGTTTTGATATACCTATCATTTTCTATTTATATCTCCTGGGCGCTGTTATCGTTAGTTATCAAATTAAAATAACAATTCGGCTTCAGAATTCCAGGTATTATTCATGCGGAGGTTCATTCTCCACCCTGAGCTCTCCCACCACGTGCAGTTTCATCATGTTGGTTTTTCCCCTGGCCTCTATGGGTATGCCGCTCAAGAGAGCGATCCTGTCATTTTTGCGAAGCAGCTTCTGCTCCAGCAAAAGATCTTCCACCGCATTAATCAACTGGTCGGTGCTTTCAAGCAAAGGCATGAGAATGGGATCCACACCACGATAAAGGGTCATTTGCCGCTGAACCCCCTCATCGTGGGTCAGCGCT
>DUZB01000295.1 GCA_013349725.1 Deltaproteobacteria bacterium
AGGTGTCAGGTGTCAGTGTTTAGCAGTCGGGATTTGTGATCTAACAAAGCATAACTATATGTTCTTATAGTAGAATAAGTCGAATGTGGTCATGGTTTTTTCCTGACACCTGACACCTGACACCCGGTCCCTGAACACCGTTTATTTGAGAACAAACCTTCGTATCACGCCAATCCGCAGTGAGCCAGGATTTTAAACAGACAGTGTAAGGAGAACAGAATGAGCAATGAGCAAAATGAATTGAAAGTGGAGTTTCCCAAGGAATTAATCGGGGGCGTTTATGCAAACAACATGGCAGTGGCCCATACAAGGGAGGAATTTATCATGGACTTTCTCATGATCGCGCCGCCTGCGGGTACTGTGAATGCCCGGATTATCGTCAGTCCCGGCCATATGAAGCGGATTTTCACCGCGCTTCAGGAAAATATTGCCAAATATGAAACAAAATTTGGCCCCGTGCAAATGGCGGAAGAGCCCGGGAAAGATGTTACGATTCAGTAAGAAGCAAATAATCCATCGGTATTTCGCGTATGGCCCTGATATTACTGGACGGCCGGTCCGGATTTATTTATTATGAATTATTGCGGTTTGGGTCGCATTATTTTCCGGCGTACTTTTTAGACAAGGGATTTATTGAAAGGAGGAAAGGGACAATGAAGGAATTGGATCAATTCATGAAAACGGTTGGAGAGGGTTTGAGGGCTCTTGCTCAGGGGGTAAACAGTGTGGCGGAAAAACTGGATCGGTTCTTGGAGAGTCGAACGATGTCGCCGGAGGATCAACCCGAGGGCGCCCCGGAAGTTCCCGTGGAGGTTGAAAAGGAGACGAGCGACCAGCAGGTTTTGACGCCGGCATCGGGCAGAAACGCAACGGCCGTGGTGTCGGAACTGATTCAGGAATCGCCGAAACCGGTAAAACTCGAGGAACTGGCTCAAAAAACAGGTTTTGACAAAAGGAAATTGCAGGGGATATTGTACCATTTGAAAAAACAGGGGAAGATTGTGAGCGCCGGTAAGGGGATTTATCGGAAGGCTTCGTGATGAAATGGCGCCACAAGACCTTCCCGGTAGATTGGAAAAAAGGATGATACGTGTTTTCCCTGGAATACGAGGGCTTATTTTTGACTGTGACGGCACTCTGGCTGATACTATGCCCGCCCATATACGTACGTGGGTGGAGACGCTTAAAAATCATGGAGTCGATTGCCCTGTGGTATTTCTTGAAACCCTGAGAGGGATGCCTGCTGAAGAAATTGTGGTTACCCTGAATGAAAAATTCAACCTGAGGCTTGATCCTCGAGAGGTTGCCGATGAGAAGGACCGGATGATTTTCGAAGAGCTTCAATACGTGAAAGCTATCGAGCCGGTCGCCGCAATCGCCAGGGATTACAAAAGGAAAGTTCCCATGGCCGTGGCTTCCGGAGGCACGCGAGTCAATGTTCTGCGTACATTGAAGGCCATAGGCCTGAGCGATTTTTTTCATGCAGTAATCACCGCGGATGACCACCTGAAACCCAAGCCTAATCCTGATATGTTTCTTGAGTCGGCACGGATCATGGGCATAAAACCGGAGCTGTGCCAGGTTTTTGAGGATGGAGATCTGGGGCTGGAGGCAGCGAGGGAAGCGGGTATGCCGGCCATCGATGTACGGCCATATCTCTGACCTTACATTCTATATTTTCCGAAATCCTCCGGATTGAGTTTTTCCAGGATTTCCTGCCATTTTTTTCCTTTTTCCGACTTATCCTCCGGTTCCGCCTTCAGGTCTATCTGGGTTGATCTGGCAATGACGTCCCTGGAAACCAGAATGGGTATATGGAATCTTAAAGAAAGGGCAATGGCATCGCTTGGCCTGGCATCTATGGACATTTCTTTTCCGTTGTATTCAAAATGGATAAGCGCGTAGTAGGTGTTGTCTTTCAGATCGCATATTTCGATTCTGCCGACCTTCGCGTTCAGTATCTCAATCATGTTCTTCAGGAGATCATGGGTCATGGGCCTGGAAAATTTGATTCCCTCCAGTTCACTTGCAATGGCGGTTGCTTCCAGAAGGCCAATCCATATGGGCAGTGTCCCGTCTCCATCCTCTTCCTTCAAAATAACAATGGGGCTGTTCGTGATGGGGTCTATCGTTAACCCGGATATGACCATAGGTGTGTACATTATTTCCTCCAAAATATTTCAGCAGGGCTTGCTATTCTATCATTTACATTCTATTTTTAACCATATAATAAAGTTTTGTCAACAACCAGTTAAAAAACGGCGGCGATACACATGGCAACAAAAAAAGCATGTTACCCTTTCATTCTTGACCACAAACCCGGATTTTTCCTGAATGGGATTTTGTACCGGTTGTTCAAACACGTCTTGTTTAACAAGGACATGACGGGCGAGCTCAGGAGAATGAACAGTGAAGGAACGGTCCTTTACGTCATAAAGTACAAAGGGCTGCTGGATTATCTTCTGTACCATTATCGGTTCCGCATGAGTCGCCTCCCTTATCCCAAGATAGCCTTCGATATAAACATGTCTCTTGTTCTTCCACTGTCACAACTTTTCAGGGTTTTCAGGTTCTACGCGGCTCACTTTTTCAGACATGGCTGTCTGCCCAACCCGGTAGAAAACGGATTTCTGGAAGACGCCATAAAACGAGGAGATACCGCCCTGCTGTGTCTCGAAAATCCGGAAGGGTTTTCCCGAATTTTCTTCCACGCCCAAAAAGATCCCCTTCAGCTTATTCTGGAAACGCAGGGGCAAATGGAGCGACCCGTTTTTATTGTTCCCCAACTCATTATTTACAAAAAAACTCCGGAAAAGGAAGATCCCGGACTTTTTGATATTTTTTTCGGGTTTAAGGATAAACCCGGGGTCCTGAGAAAGATTGTGCTTTTTTTCAGACATAACAGGAAGGCGTTTATAGATTTTGGCGAACCACTGAATCTGAAAGAGTACCTGAAAGACCAGACTCCTGAAATGCCCTTGGAAAAAGTAACCGAGGAGATCCGGCAGATACTTCTGGAGCGAATTGATCGACAGAAGAGGGTCATACTGGGACCTGTAATGAAGTCCTGGCAGCTTACCAAGGAAACAGTGCTGAAAGACAGCAGGGTCGTTGAAGCGATTCAAGGCAGTGCCGGAAAGTCGGGTTCGGCCCGTGCGAAGAAAAAAGAGGCCGCTAAATATTTTGATGAGATTGCCGCCGATTATAATGTGGCGTATGTTCAGTTTTCCTATTTGGTGCTGACCTGGCTCTGGAAGAAGATGTTTCACGGAATAGATGTGAATCCCTCGGAACTGGCAAAGGTCAGAGAATGGGCGGCAAAAGGCCCTTTGATCTACATCCCGTCCCATAAAAGCCATATCGATTATCTCATCCTCAACTATATCCTCTTCGATCACCAGATGTTTGTTCCTCGAATTGCCGCCGGCAAGAACCTTTCTTTCTGGCCGGTCGGGCCGTTTTTCAGAAAGGCGGGGGCGTTTTTTATTCGCAGGAGTTTTCAGGGGGCCAGGCTTTACGCGGCAGTTTTTACGAGGTACGTGAAAGCCCTGATTGAAGAAGGACAGCCTCTGGAGTTTTTTATAGAAGGAGGCCGAACCAGAAGCGGAAAACTGATTCTTCCAAAAATCGGGTTCCTTTCCATTCTTGTTGAAGCGTTCAGAGAAGGGTATTGCAAAGACCTTGTCTTTGTCCCCGTTTCCATTGTCTATGACCGGGTGATTGAAAGCCAGGCTTACCTCAAAGAAGTCGGCGGTGGAGAAAAAGCAAAGGAAACGTTCAGTCAGGTTGTTGCCACGAGGCATTTCCTGAAAAAAAAATATGGGAAAATCTATCTTCGTTTCGGGGAACCGGTTTCACTAAAAGAATTTTATGCAAAAGAGAGTGAAGTCAAAACCAGGACTGAGAAACGCCTCGCTTTTCGTCTCATTCGTGCGATTAACGGGGCTACTCTGGTGACTCCTGTAGGGCTGGCTGCCGCGGCCATCCTGACGAGGCACCGGCGAGGCTTTTACCTGCCAGAGCTCACAGAGACAGTGGAGATAATCACACGGTTTTTAGAAAGACATCACATGCCCTTGGCGGAATCGTTATCGGACCCTGAAAAAGCCATGGAAGAAACCATTGCCCTCCTCACAAAGAACAATGTGGTCAGCACACTGGAGGATGTGGATGGTTCCGGGACTTTTTATTACGTGGATGAAGAGAAGAAAATGGAGCTGGAGTTTTCTAAGAACAGCATTGTTCACTTCTTTGTCCGGCACTCTTTTCTTGCTCTTTCCCTGCTCACGGGAAGCGAGAACGTTAAAAAAGATTCGGAGATTGTTGAAGACTACAGCTTCCTGAAAAAACTCTTCAGGTATGAGTTTATCTATGAGGGGGAAACCACGGCGCCCCAGGAGATAGATGGCGCAACGGCATATTTTAGAGAAGTCTTCTTCATTGAAAGGGATGATGCGGATCAGGGATATGTTCTCTCAAGATCGGGTTTTGAAGAACTCCCCCACTGGGCAGCCTTCATCATGCCGTTTCTTGAATCGTACTGGATCGCGACCCGCTGTATGATCGGAGATAAGGAAAGAAAAGTATGGCAACGAAATGATGAATTGAAAAGCATGAGCTCCATGGGACAGAGGTTCCAGAAACAGGGTATTATTGACCATATTGAAGCCGTTTCCCAGCCGAATTTCAAGAATGCCTTGCGGTTTTTAAAGGAGGAAGGCTTTTCCATTTCAGAGAAAGAAAAGGAAGACAGCCCCGAAAAGTTGGAAAAGCTTGCTGCCCTCAGCCAGCGGTTGTACGATTTCATTCGGTATAATCGGTAACGATGATAGAAATGAATACCCCTGAAATCCCTCCTTTTGTTCGTTTCATCCTGGAAAGGCTCAAAAGGGCCGGATACAAAGGCTATATTGTGGGGGGGGCTGTCAGGGATACCTGCAGGGGAAAGCCGGTGAAAGACTGGGATGTGGCCACATCCGCGTCTCCGAAATTGATCCGGGAAATCTTTCAGGAACAGCGGCAGTTTTCTCTCAAACACGATACCGTGTCCCTTGTAAGCGATGGGCAGCCCTTTGAGATAACGACCTTCAGGGGGGAAGAAGGAGATATTGAGGGAGACCTTCGTCGGCGGGATTTCACCATCAATGCCATGGCTTTTGATGGGGAAAACGGGTCGATTATTGACCCGTGTCTGGGACAGCGGGATCTTGTGAAACAGATTGTCAGGGCTTCCGGAAATCCCCACGCCCGTTTCCGAGAAGACCCTTTGCGTCTTCTTCGCGCGGTGAGGTTTACCGCGGAAACGGGGTTTTTCATCGAAAGAGATACGCTGGCGGCGATGGAGGATCTCGCTGCCCTGTTGCCATCGGCAGCACAGGAAAGGATCCGGGATGAACTGGTCAGAATATTGGTGTCGGACAGGCCATCCGCCTCATTCAATCTGATGGTCAGAACGGGCCTCTTGAAAGAGTTTCTTCCTGAACTGCAGGAGGGACGCTTCAAGCGGCAGAATCGATATCACAAGCATACCATTCTTAAACATACCCTTGCAACGCTCGACAGCGTCAGACCTGATCCGGACCTGCGGTTAGCGGCCCTTCTGCATGATGTGGCAAAACCGCGCGTGCGAAGGAAAGTTGGCGGGGAATGGCGCTTCTTTGGTCATGAGAAAGAAAGCGCCTTGCTGGCTGAGGAAATCATGGGCCGACTTAAGTTCAAGGGTTCAGTGATTTCAAAAGTGATTTGTCTAATCGGGCGCCACCTGATCCTCTACGATTCAAACTGGAGCGACGGGGCTGTAAGGAGACTGATCAGAAAAGTCGGAGATCCTCTGATCCGGGATCTGTTTGCCTTGCGGGAGGCTGATCTTTCCAGCCACACCGAGTGTGAACAGCAGATGGAGATGCTTACTGAACTGAAAAATCGGGTTCGGGCGCAGGTTGAGTCAAAAAGTGCTGTGCGGAGAAAAGATCTTGCCGTCGATGGCTGGACGATCATGGCTGAAGCGGGCCTTCCACCGGGGCCGGGGGTGGGAAAGGTTTTGAAAGAACTTCATGAAAAAGTCTTTGATCAGCCGGAATTGAACAACAGGGACGCCCTCATCGCCCTTCTGCGACAGATGCGCATGCCCGATGTTTGAGAATGAAACTCTCTCGTTATGCGAATGGGTACATTTCATCCTTGACCATTAGTCGCCCATTTTCTATACTCCCTCATTCATATTCATCGATGGATTGATACCCGTGGCTGTACTTTTCCGGTTTGACCCCGATGCGGGGAGACTAAACCGATTACCGCATTTTTTGTAACCTAATAGGAGAACATGAAAAATATTTCCAGATCCCTGATTTGCGGGGTGGGCAGAAGTCTGCTTCTGGCCTTCTTTCTGATTGTCGCGGGTTGTGTTTCTGATTCAAATCAGGTGAAGCCTTCCCTTGAAGAACCGGTCGAAATATCCGACGATAAGCAAACTCCTGTGACCCCTCCCAATCTTTACTGGAAGAGGTTTATTCCGCCCGGTGCACAGGATAAGGAATCTTCTTCTCAGAATAGTGCCCAGGCGGAAGAAAACAGTTCTTCAGATGCGGCTTCCGAAAATATCCGCGATGCGTCGCTGGAAGACAAGGAGGCTCCGTCTACCAATGAACCGGAGATAATGAAGAAATCGGATCAGGAGCTACTGGATTCCGCTCTGGAATTCTGTCAGGTCTCCAATGATTTCTGGGACAAGGGCGATCTGGACAATGCCCTTGAAGCTCTGGATGAAGCCTATGCGCTTATCTTGAGGGTGAACGCGGAAAAATCTGCTGACATCCTGCAGCAGCGGGACGACCTGCGATTTACCATATCCAAGCGGATCATGGAGGTCTATGCTTCGAAGTTTATTGTGGCCAACGGCCTTCATACTGCTATTCCCCTCGATATGAACAATCATGTGAAAAAGGCGATCACTCTTTTCCAGGGGCGGGAGAGGAAAAACTTTCTCAATGCCTACCGTCGTTCAGGTCAGTATCGCCCCGCCATTCTGAAGGCCCTGAAAGAGGCGGGGC
>DUZB01000375.1 GCA_013349725.1 Deltaproteobacteria bacterium
CCGTTTTTTGACCCTTTTCGGCGCCCCCGGTTTTTATCACCACATAGAGATATTCCTGGTCTCCGAAGTTTCTGATATGTTCCAGATACCTTTCATGATATGGGAGACTGGATGAAACGAGACTGTCCTGATTGCTGTTGAGCTGCAGGAAGAAGAAGGCACAGGCAGCGGATGCCACGGCCAGGAAAATTCCGGTTCCTATGACAAAATACGGATAGGAGGAAACCGTCTTCCAAAGGATGGTTATGATGGTATTCTTTACGCGCCTTATTGTTTGCATCTAACTTTCGATCCTCGGTATTTTCCCGAGATGGTAGAATTTTATCGGGGGATTATACCCAACCGATTAGTTAATGGCAACGAAAAGCTGGAGATTGCGGCAATTCTCAGACCCATAAAACTCATAATGAGAAGTGTGTTGAGGGTTGTGCCATTTTAGGACCTGCCGGAGATAAGTAAACCGGTATTTTTATGCTTCACTTGGCTTAAAAAAGTCTTATAATAAAGGGATTGTGTAAAAAGAACACAGAAGTGATTTATGCTTCCGATGGGGAAAAGTTTCTCGCAGACGGATGGTGTTGAATCTTCCTTGTGTGACTTTTAGGAGAGAAGAGGTTTCAGGGAGAAAGGAAGATGGGGAAGGAAGATAAAACCAGAGGGAACTTGGGCAGGATATTCGAGGAATACGGGAGATTGAGAGATGAGATCCTGTTTGACAGGGGCCATAATATTTTCACCGAAGATCCGGATGACTATCGTTCCAGACTGCAAGAGGTTGGTTTTGGATGGTTTGATGATTACGATTCAGAAGAAGAGCAGGAAGGAAAAGCTGTGCCTTTGAACGGGAACCAGCGACTTCTCGTGGAATACTTTAAAGGAAATTCAGCTCCGTCGGAAGGGGTTCTGGAAGTCTTTCTGAAAGAAAAATATGCGGAGGATCCGAATCTTCCGCTCTTGAGGAAGTATTTCAGAAAAGGAAATATCTATCTGAAAGAGCTTCTGCTGTTTGGGATTCAAAGATGTCCCGTTGATCCGGGGCTGCTGGACGACCTTGCGTTTTTTCACAGCTTTCACGGTATGCTTGGCGAGCTGATCCAAATGTATATGAGAGCGTGCAGGTTGGAGCAGGATACTGAAACGTTCAGGATACTGGCTGAGGATTTTTACTGTAACACCATTGAAGATGGATTTGATGCCCTGTATGAATTGAGGCAGGAATTTGATAGCAATGGCCCGAAAGGGGCCATCGTCGCCGAGTTAGCCGAGGGTCAACGCTGGTCGGACTAATTTTGAGATCTTCAAAGGGCTGATTCTATTTCCCCGGCTGTCATTACGGCTGCTTTCCGGGGGTCGGCAGCATCTCGGATCGGTCTGCCGATGACAATGTAATCGGCTCCTGCTCTTATGGCCTGTGCCGGGGTGACCACCCTTTTCTGGTCATCTTTATCGACCATGGACCAGGCAGGGCGAATACCCGGGGTTACGGCAATCAGATTCCGGCTGACCTCTCTTTTTACCATGCTCACTTCATGACCGGAACAAACAATTCCATGACACCCGGCCTCCAAGGCCATGCGCGCCCTTAAGAGCACGAGAGCGGAAATGTCCTCTACGTATTGCCTGCGGTACCCGAGGGCTTCAAGTTTGTCCTGGTCCAGGCTTGTAAGGACGGTAATCGCCAGTATTTTCGTGTTTCCCTGATTGTTCTCAGCCACATCCCTGAGCACCTCTTTCCCTTCGTCGCAATGAACCGTGACAAACTGAGGCTGGTGGGCGCTTGCCGCCATGAAGGCTCGTTTGACAGTAGCCGGGATATCGTGGAGTTTAAGGTCCAGAAAAATCCCAGCCTCGGTTACGTTATGTATCTCTTTAAGGATTTCCGGTCCCTGGGCGATGAATAATTCCAGTCCCACTTTAAATATTCCCACGTGATCTTTTAAGAGTTCCACGTAGGAAAGGGCTTCGCGGTGATCGCTGAAATCAAGTGGGAACACGATGTAGTCTTTCGGTTTTTTCATGAAATACCCTCGGTCCTTTAATTATTTGGTTCTGCTCTTTTAAACGACAAAAAAGTGTCGTATCCTTTTAGGTGAGACCTGACAAGCCATGCAACAATGTTCCGATAGAAGCAAAAAAAAGATGGACACTTTTTACTAAAAACACTATATTGCCGGAAAATTCTTCACGGGCCACCGTAGCTCAGTTGGTAGAGCACCTCACTCGTAATGAGGATGTCTGCGGTTCGATTCCGCACGGTGGCTCCAGCCTTTTTTCTATTTTGTGCGGATCGTCTTTCAAGGAGATTCTGATGTCTGAAGTGCCGGAATATTTTGTCTGCGACAGCTGTTCCAATAAAGATTTTGTCCCTATTCATAACTTCGGGGTTCGGTTTCACCGCGTCAATTTCTCTGATGAACTGATATACGATAAAATTTTCGAAGAAAAATTTCAATGCACGGAATGTCTCAAAGTATTTTCAAAGATCGATATTGAAGCTGGTCTCGTAAATCTGCGCATAAAACGACGNAAGATTTGATNGCCTTGAGATTGCGCAGGAGAAGCGTCCCTGNTGTCATACGCTTATTTCATATTGCTCCAGATGGAAATTTTTATTCCCCGTAATAATGATGCGNCTTCCNGTCCTTTTCTCNANATCAATNATNGNTTTTTGNTCTTCTTCCCNNAGNNTTTTTTCGATTTCCNGATGGACTATCAGAAAAATGNTGCCATCCTCCGGTNCTGCAAATTCTCTTTCCAGTTCTCTGAATATTTCATAGGAGATGGTCTTTGCCGATTTGAGGGTTCCCCGNCCATCACANTAATTACAGTTTTCAGTCATAAGCCGGTTCAAACTTGCCCTTGTCCTCTTACGGGTCATTTCAATCAGGCCTAAGTCCGACATGGGAAGGANGTTGCTCTTNGCTTTGTCNTTGCTCAGGGCTTCTTTGAGCGCCATGAAAATNCGCTGACGATTCTGGCTCTTCTCCATGTCGATAAAGTCAATAACGATGATTCCGCCGATGTTTCTGAATCGTAACTGATAGGCTATCTCTTTTACTGCTTCAAGATTTGTTTTCAAAATGGTTTCTTCCAAGTTTCGTTTCCCCACATAACTGCCTGTATTCACATCAATGGATGTAAGGGCTTCAGTAAGTTCTATGACGATATATCCACCTGATCTAAGCCAAATTTTATTTCCAAGCGCTCTGGGGATTTCCATCTCTATTCCGAAGGCATCAAAGATGGGATCCGCGCCTTCATAAAGCTCCACGGAATATTTCAGTTTGGGTGCAAAAGTCTCTATGAACGCCATAACGTCTTCATAAGCCTGTTCCGAGTCTATGATAAGCCTGTCTACTTCTCTTGTAAAAAGATCGCGGACCGCTCTGAGCGAAATGGAGAGGTCTTTATAGAGCAGGCTCGGATTTGTTCCTTTTTTCATTTTTTCATTGGTATTCTCCCAGAGTTTCAAAAGAAAATCCATTTCAGCGGTAAATTTCTCTTTGCTGCAGTCTTCCCCTACTGTCCTGACGATAAAACCCATATCCCCGGGTCGTATTTCCTGGATGATTTTTCTCAAACGCTCACTTTCTTCTCTGGACTCAATTCTTCGGGATATTCCGATGTGGTCTACCGTGGGCATAAGAACAAGGTGTCTCCCCGGAAGAGAAATATGTGAGGTAAGTCGTGCGCCTTTTCTTCCCAGAGGTTCCTTTGCCACCTGCACCATGATGCTCTGGCCTTCACTGAGAAGTTCCTCGATGTGAAAAGCATGTCCACCCTGATGATATGTCCCGGATCCGTCATCAACGTCCTTGACGTTCTGATCTCCGGCACTGCTTTCCAGCATTAATTTCTCGATATCTGAAAAATCTTTATAAACATCAGATACATATAGGAATGCACTCCGGTCAAGCCCAATGTCAATGAATGCTGCCTGCATGCCGGGGAGGACCCTGGCAACCTTTCCACGGTAGATGTTGCCCATCAATTCCTGGCCCTCATCCCTCTCAATATGGAGTTCTGCGACCAGGCCGTTTTCCACCAAGGCAACTCTTGTTTCGTAAGGTCTGGCGTTGATAATGAGCTCACTTGCCATGAAAATATTTCCTCCTCTCCTGTTTCCTTAAAGCCTGCGGGCATTTGTTTCGAAAGGCGCAAAGCTGACGACCGGTATTATTCGAGGATCTGGCCGGTCTTTACCGTTTCCATCAAAAGGGCGTCTTCATCCTTTAAACGGAATATCGCTTTTAAAATTTCTGTCGGTCTCAATCCTCTCTCAGTCGTATGTTTTATGCTCATCTTTATCTTGTCGTCCGCAACAAGCGAGAGGGAGCTCACAAGCGGACGTGCATCTATAACCTGTTCGCCCTTCTTATCCATTTTGAAAACAGGAAATTTTTCTGATTTCAGAAATTGGCTCAATAAATCCTCTTCAAATTGTATCCCAAACGCGGAAATAAGAAATCGACTTTCTTTCAAACGTGGCTTTTTTTCGGATGCAGCTACTTTTACCGCCCGGATAACGGCCATTTCTTTCGGGAGCTGCCTGTTCAATTTTTCCTGAATCGTATCGTTATCTTCTTGTACCATCAGTTCGATGTCCAACACTTCTTCCAGACTGGCAGTCCCTACCGGCAAGGCGGAATAGAAAGATATCTTCGGCATTGGATGAAAGCCCTTGGAATAACTCATTTCAAGCTCTGCCCTCCTGAAAGCCCTGATGAACATTCGGACAATTTCCAGATGTCCCAGGCGCCTGAGGGAACCGGTCTTTTTGAAAGTAATCCGATATTTTTCTGAGAGCTCAGGAGCAAAGTCTGTAGTTCTTTCCGGCACAGAAGGCAGGTTCTGTCCATTATGGAGTACGGGATCAACTGTCTGATGATTGCACACGCCGCATTCCAGACATTTTTTTCTGCAATCGGGCGTCAATATGGCTTCGGTTGCCCTTTTGAACTCTTCCCTTAAAAACCTCTTTTCAACGCCTGAGTCAATGTGGTCCCATGGCAGGACATCCTGAAAACTTCTCTCCCGGTGTAAATAGAAATCAGGGTCTATTCCGGTTCTGGAAAACGCCTCTTCCCAAATGTCCATGCGGAATTGCTCACTCCAGGCGTCAAAACGTTCGCCAAGTTTCCATGCTTCCCATACAGCCTTTGCGAGTTTCCTGTCTCCTCTCGCAAAAACGCCCTCCAGCCAGCTTAATTCAGGCTGGTTCCATTTAACCTTAAACCTTCCTCCGTGCAAACCTTGCTGAAGCATTTTTATTTTTCTGCGGCTTTCAGCTAACGATATCTGGGGCGCCCACATGAAAGGTGTGTGAGATTTTGGTACAAAGGTCGAAATACTCACATGCAGGACGGCCTTTTTCTGTTTTTTTCCGGCTAACCCCGCGACTTTTTTGGCCAGGAGTATGATATCCCTGATATCCTCATCCTGTTCAAAGGGCAGCCCGATCATGAAGTAGATTTTTATCAGTTTCCATCCTGATTCATACACTCTTTGAGCGGTTTTGAGTATATCTTCCTCGGTGAGACCTTTGTTGATCATTTTTCTGAGCCTGTCACTGCCCGCTTCAACCGCCAGTGTAAAACCTGTTTTTCGAACCCTCTTTATCTGTTCCATCATTTGCTTATCTACAGAATCCATTCTCAGGGAAGGGAGACTTACTGCGATTTTGTCCCTGGAGTATCTGTCCATAAGGCCTTTGAGCAAGACCCCTATGCAGCTGTAATCCCCGGAGCTGAGGGACAAAAGAGAGAGGTCTTCATAGCCTGTCAAACGGAGGGTGTTTTCAGCTATTTTCAGAATCGATTCGATACTTCTTTCCCGTACCGGGCGATATACCATCCCTGCCTGACAGAACCTGCATCCCCTGGTACATCCACGGGCGATTTCCACGGAAACACGATCATGGGCGGGTTCGGTGAATGGCACAATCTGCCGTTCAGGGTAGGGATAGGCATCGATATCGGGCAGGATCGCCTTCCTTACGCTGTCATACCCCTGTACGGAGGATTCAACGGAGCGGATATCTCCGCTATCGGCATATTGTATCTGAAAAAAAGAAGGGATGTATACGCCATCTATGACGAGCATCTCTCGGAGCAGATTTTTCCTGTCATGGCGTTTTTGATTCTTTGATTTTCGAACGGTCCTGCATATATCAAGCACTGCCGCTTCACCGTCTCCAATAACCATCAAATCAAAAAAGTCGGCTACCGGTTCAGGGTTGAAACAGGCCGGCCCCCCTGCGATAAGGAGAGGGTTCTCGCTGTCTCTTTCCGAGGCTAAAAAAGGTATCCCCGAGAGATCCAGGATGTTCAGCAAATTTGTATAACACAACTCATGCTGAATGCTGAATCCAACGATGTCAAAATCTGAAAGGGGCCGGCAGGATTCCAGAGAGGCAAGGGGAATTTTCTCCCGCCTCAATGCTTCTTCCATGTCTATCCATGGAGAAAACACCCTTTCGCACGCTATCCATGGCTCCTTGTTCAGCAGGTTATAGAGGATCTTTAATCCCAGGTGGGACATGCCGATTTCGTAGGTATCCGGAAATACGAGTGCGATGGATACCTCTGCTTTAGAAAGGTCTTTTTTTATGGCATTTATCTCGTTTCCGAGGTAACGACCGGGACGTCTAATTTTTGAAAACCAGGGTTGATCCATAACGGACATGATTTTTCCCACAATAAAAGTTTTTTTGGGACGCAGATTTCCGCAGATAGGCGCGGATAATTAGTAAGGATAAAAAAACCACGTATAACCCAAGTTTACCACCCAAACAGGTCAAGGTGCTGTAATCACATGATAAGCGTATTTTTTTCGTAGACGTAATTATTTATGGCTAAGAGGCCCGTGCTTTTTTAATGATATTATCTCTCAGCAATTCTCTCAATTCGATTCGATCTAATAATTCCTTTTGCTCATCATCGGATTTGCTCATATTA